>NZ_AKJJ01000061.1:0-92293 GCF_000282395.1 Pseudomonas sp. GM55
GGAGCTGGCTTGCCAGCGAAATCGCTGGTTCGGTCGATATTCTAGTTGACCGATAGATTGCCTTCGCTGGCAAGCCAGCTCCTACAGGACCAGGCCTTGGCCAGCATGGGAATCTGAACCCCGCCAGACGCAAAAAAAAAACCGCCTCTTTCGAGGCGGTTTTTCATTCAGCCGACAACCGGGTTATTCAGCCAGTTTGAAGGTGATGAAGCTCGCACGACCCTGACGCAGAACCCGCATCGACACCGAGCGGTTCTTTGGCAGCGCCTTGGCGATGTCCGCGAACTCCTTGGTGGAACCGATGGCCTGGTTGTTCAGGTGGGTGATCACATCACCCGGCTGCAAGCCGATCATGGCCGCAGGACCGTCCTGTACTTCCTTGATCAGCACGCCACCTTTGAGGTCGTAGGTTTTCTTTTGCTCGTCAGTCAGCTCGACCACGGAAACACCGAGGCGATTGCTGCTACGTTCGATGCTGGATTTTGGCAGCGCTTCCAGCTCCTTGCCTTCTTCCGGAATTGCGCCGACCGTCAGTTCGACATTCTTGCGCTTGCCGTCACGAATCACTTCCAGATTGGCCTTGGAGCCAGCCTTCAATGCGCCAACGAGATGCGGCAGGTCGGCCGACATGACGATTGGCTGACCGTTCATACTCAGGATCACGTCGCCAACCTGCAGGCCACCCTTGGCAGCCGGGCCATCATCCTGGATCTGCGCAACCAGCGCACCCGCCGGCTTCTCCAGACCGAACGACTCGGCCAGGTCCTTGCTCACTTCCTGAATCACCACACCCAGCCAGCCACGGCTGACCTTGCCACCGGATTTCAGCTGGTTGGAAACATCCATGGCCACGTCGATCGGGATTGCAAACGACACACCCATGAAGCCACCGGAGCGGGTATAGATCTGCGAGTTGATCCCGACCACCTCACCGTTCAGGTTGAACAGCGGGCCGCCCGAGTTGCCCGGGTTGATCGGCACGTCGGTCTGGATGAACGGCACATAGTTTTCGTTCGGCAGGCTGCGACCGACGGCGCTGACGATGCCTTGGGTCACCGTGTGGTCAAAGCCGAATGGCGAACCGATTGCGACAACCCATTGGCCGGCCTTCAGGTCCTGGGATTTGCCGAGCTTCAGCACGGGCAGATCCTTGCCTTCGATTTTCAGCAGCGCCACGTCGGAACGTGGATCGGTACCGATCAGCTTGGCTTTCATTTCGCTGCGATCGGCCAGACGAACGAGGATTTCGTCAGCGTCGGCGATCACGTGGTTGTTGGTCAGGATATAGCCATCAGAAGAGATGATGAAACCCGAGCCCAGGGACGTTGCCTCGCGCTGACGGTCGCGAGGTGAACGCGATTGCGGCGGCATGCCCCGCTCGAAGAATTCGCGCAGCATTGGCGGCAAGCCTTCGAGGTCGGGCATTTGCTGGCTGACCTTGCGATCCGGCAGCTTTTGCGTGGTACTGATGTTCACGACCGCAGGCGAGGCCTGTTCGACCAGTTGCGTAAAGTCAGGCAACTCGACCGCTTGGGCGGTGACCGCCTGACCGAGCACCAGCACGGTGGCAATTATGGAAAGGTAGGACTTCAAGCGTGGTATCGACATACGGCTCCCGTTACGACGAGCATGGTTAAGCGATATGGAGCAAGGAACACCGGGAACAATACGCCGGTATTTTTGTTCCGGGAACAACAAACAAGGCCAGAGCCGAGGGGCTCTGACCTATAAGAAATTTAAGGGATTTTTGCAAATTGAAATGCTCACGAAACATTTCGAATTCAGCTCACTGCTTGGTTGCAGCAGCGTCGGCACGCATCGAAAGCGCTATCCGTTCAGCAGTACCGACCGGTATCTCGCCGACAACGGTCACCATCATCTCACCCTGTGCCGTGGTCAAGCGCCGGGAAACCGCAACGGTCGGCCCCAACTGAGTACGGGTGTCGGTGACTGTTGCGCCATTCAACGGCTCGAGGAATACCGAAAAGCGCGCCAGACCATCGTCATACAGCAGGCTATTGACCTGGGTTTTGGTCTCCGGATCCTTGCGAGCGGTGCTGCTGGTCAACTCGAAGCCCGGCGGTAACCAGTCGGAACGCCAGACCTGGGCAGACTTGACGGCAGACGCCTTGTCACTTTCGAGATTGACCGGCTTGCAGTCGTTACTGGCCTGCAGGTCGTTTTCAGAAGGAACGTCAGACGTATCCAGATGCGTGAACTGGAAGCGTTCCAACAACCGCCCCTTATCGTCCAATAGCAAAGACTTCAGAGGCAGGCCGGTTTCCTTATCCAGATGCACTTCAAAACCGTAGCGGTGTTGATCGCGGGGTGTCAACGAGACGATCACCGCCGAACGCCCGGCGACACGCGACTTGCCGATCACGGCGAGGTCATACCAATTCTTGAGCTTTTGAGGATCGAGTGCACGGGCAGCGGAGTTGGAGGAATCCCCTAGCCCTGCTATCAGCGTGCCGCTAACGCATTGAGTATGCCCATCAATGCGCACGACTTCCTGAGCGGAACCGTCGAGCTGGATCAATCGCTCGCGGACCTTTCCATCCTGGACGCGATGCCAGATGTTATGGGTAGAAAAACTACCGTTACGCTCGTAGACGAAAGTACCCTGAAAGCTTTGCTGCTGCTCTGCCTGGCCCAGGCGGGTCAACCAGTCCTGGGCTTCATCGGCTTGGGCTGGAACGATGAACCAGCCGCTGAGCAGAAGCGAAAGTAGGGGTATGGCGCGCATGATCCTCCTTAACGGTTTTCCAGGCTTGCGGCACGGGCGTATGGCAGCGCGCTCTCAGTGCCTTTCAGTGCAGCCTGTTGTGCATGTTGGCGCAAGTAACCTGGCAGACGCTGATCGTGCCAGCCTGGCTGACCTTGCAAAACGCCGTTGGCCATTGGGCCGGTGGCTTGCGAACTCTCATTGTAGCCTGCCAAAACGGCTGGGCCTTTTACTTGAGGAACGGCCAGTGCCGGTTGACTGGATTGCTGGGCCAGTTCGACACCGGCGATCTCATCCTGGTTGTACAGACGCACACCGGCCAGCACCGCCAGGGTCACCGAAGCTGCGACCGCCAGACGACCCAGGCTGCGCCATGGACCGCGGGAAGCTTTTGCCGGTACGGCTTCGTCAGCCAGGGCAGCAGAAACAGCCGCAGCGATGTCCAGACGTGGAAGCAGCAGATCCTTGTGCATCACTGCCCGAGCGATCTGATAACGAGCCCAGGTATCACGGGTTTCAACATCGTCGCAGGCATTCAATACCCGACGCAATTCCAATTCGTCCGCTTCGTTATCCATCACTGCGGACAGCGATTCCTGCAGGGCTTCACGACTCATGGCGTTCCTCTCTTGGCTGTCGCCGCTGTCTTTAGTTTTCCTGCAACAACGGCTGCAGGGCTTTGTCGATGGCCTCCCGGGCGCGGAAGATCCGGGAGCGCACGGTGCCTACCGGACATTGCATGACGCTCGCAATGTCCTCGTAACTCAGACCATCAAACTCACGTAAAGTTAACGCCGTACGCAAATCTTCCGGCAGTTGCTGAATGGTTCGATGGACGGTGCCTTCGATCTCATCCCGCAGCAAAGCCCGTTCTGGCGACTCGAGATCCTTGAGGCCATGATCGCCATCGTAGAACTCTGCATCCTCGGAACTGACATCGCTATCCGGCGGCCGACGGCCGCGTGAAACCAGATAGTTTTTCGCCGTGTTGATGGCGATGCGGTAAAGCCACGTATAAAACGCGCTGTCTCCGCGAAAATTTCCAAGTGCACGGTACGCCTTGATAAAGGCTTCTTGTGCCACATCCTGGGCTTCATGGGTGTCGTGCACGAAACGCACGATCAACCCGAGAATTTTGTGCTGGTATTTCAGCACTAGCAGATCGAAAGCACGCTTGTCGCCGCGCTGAACGCGTTCGACCAGTTGCTGATCCTCTTCCTGGGTTAGCATGAACACTCCTCGATGAGCTCGGAGGAGGCTTGCAGAACCAAACGACCAGACTTGCAAACATAGACTCGGGCTTTTCGCAAAAGTTCTCCCCCTCCAGGCAAGTTTCCTGCGGGCGCTGATTTGGCACGCACGAAAAGCGCAGCGCGAGTTGACCCGGCTGCGCGAATAATCTTGTCATCGGATTCTTCGGCAAGGATCGAACCGCAATCCCGCACTGAAGCCGACACTGTCCCTTGTTTCAGGCAATGGTCTATTGATCTTGGCCCTTTGGCAAAAGTTCCAAATATTTATAGCTGCGCCAAACCGACATTGTGCAACCGTGAAGCGAAAATGACTGTTAAATCGGCGATACAGTCATTCTCGCGCCCAACAGGCAGAAAAACATCCGACGAAGCGACCGATGTTTTGCGTCACAGTAGTTTCACAATGCCATGCTGGCTCGGGTATTGTGCCGCTCCCCCCCTCTATATACTAGTGGGCTGTACGGCCGACTTGACTCGCCAGTCCGGCTGCGCCACCCCCGACCCGGGTCGCTTTGAGCGGAATCCTGAAATGAGCCAACAGTTTCAACACGATGTTCTGGTAATTGGCAGCGGTGCTGCCGGCTTGAGCCTTGCGCTGACCTTGCCCGGTCATTTGCGCATTGCCGTTCTGAGCAAGGGCAGCCTCGCCAATGGCTCGACTTTCTGGGCCCAGGGCGGCGTTGCGGCCGTGCTGGATGACACCGATACCGTTGAATCCCATGTCGATGACACACTCAATGCCGGCGGCGGCCTGTGCCATGAGGACGCCGTGCGCTTTACCGTCGAGCACAGCAAGGAAGCGATTCAATGGCTGATCGACCAGGGCGTGCCCTTTACCCGCGATGAACACTCGAGCAACGAAGATGGCGGGTTCGAATTCCACCTGACCCGCGAGGGCGGTCACAGCCACCGGCGCATCATCCACGCCGCCGATGCCACGGGCGCTGCCATTTTCACAACCCTGCTCGACCAGGCCAGGAAAAGACCGAACATCGAACTGCTGGAACAGCGGGTTGCGGTTGACCTGATCACGGAGAAGCGCCTGGGACTCGAAGGTGACCGCTGCCTTGGCGCTTATGTGCTCAATCGCGGCACCGGCGAAGTCGACACCTATGGTGCCCGTTTTGTGATCCTCGCCTCGGGTGGAGCGGCCAAGGTTTACCTGTACACCAGTAACCCTGACGGCGCCTGCGGCGATGGCATCGCCATGGCCTGGCGCTCGGGCTGCCGGGTGGCAAACCTGGAATTCAATCAGTTCCACCCCACTTGCCTGTATCACCCGCAAGCCAAGAGTTTCCTGATCACCGAAGCCCTGCGAGGCGAAGGTGCCCACCTGAAGCTGCCCAACGGCGAGCGCTTCATGCAGCGCTTCGATCCACGGGCAGAGTTGGCGCCACGGGACATCGTCGCCCGGGCCATCGACCATGAAATGAAGCGTCTGGGCATCGATTGCGTCTATCTGGACATCAGCCACAAGCCCGAAGCTTTCATCAAGACGCACTTCCCGACGGTGTACGAACGCTGCCTGGAATTTTCCATCGACATCACCCGACAACCGATTCCGGTGGTCCCGGCGGCGCACTATACCTGCGGCGGCGTGATGGTCGATCAACAGGGCCGCACCGATGTGCCGGGACTGTACGCCATTGGCGAAACCAGTTTTACCGGCCTGCACGGCGCCAACCGCATGGCCAGCAACTCGCTGCTGGAATGTTTCGTTTATGCCCGTTCGGCCGCCGCGGACATTATCGAACAGTTAGCCCAGGTTCCGATGCCAGCCCCCCTTCCCGCCTGGGACGCGAGCCAGGTCACCGATTCCGACGAGGACGTGATCATTGCGCACAACTGGGATGAACTGCGACGGTTCATGTGGGACTACGTGGGCATCGTGCGCACCAACAAGCGTCTGCAGCGGGCGCAACACCGCGTGCAACTGTTGCTGGATGAAATCGACGAGTTCTACAGCAACTACAAGGTCAGCCGGGATCTGATCGAGCTGCGCAACCTGGCCCAGGTTGCCGAGCTGATGATTCTGTCAGCCATGGAGCGCAAGGAAAGCCGAGGCCTGCATTACACCCTCGACTACCCGGACATGTTGCCGGTCGCGCTGGACACTATTCTGGTGCCGCCCACCTACGTCGGCTGAATTTGAGCCGGACCCGCAGGCGACGGTGCACATCCGCCGCCTGCGCATCCCGGGGCACGCAAATGGCCCTGACCCGGCGCTCGCCACGCAGACGGAAACGCAGCACCACCACCAACGGCAGCGCCAGGCTGTCCGGCCTTAATTGCACAGGCTGCCAACCCTTGGCCCGACTCCACAACTGCCAGCCATCGGCATCGCGCCGCAAGCCGCAAAATGCCTGCGGGTGTGTCAGCAAGATCTGCCGGGGCAACAGCCAGGCTCCGTGAGCCAGGCACAGCATGACGCCGAGCGAGCTGGCCCAGAGCGGAATCGACAGTAGACACAACGAACCCAACGCGAACAGCTGGGCCAAAAGATACGCCGCCAGCAACTGCCGTGAGGCATGCCAGCGGCATTCGAACCCGTTACTTGGGCTGGACACGATCCAGGATCATGCGAACCATGCGTTGCAGCTCAGGATCCTCGGACTCGCTGCGTTCCATGAACCAGCCGAACATGTCCTGATCCTCACACGTCAGCAGTCGGACGTACAACGCGCGATCCACCTCGTTGAGCGTTGCGTAAACCTCTTTCGTGAACGGCACCAGCAACACGTCAAGCTCAAGCATGCCGCGGCGGCTGTGCCAAAAGAGGCGGTTCAGTTCAACATCTTCGACCATGGAGCGCTCCTCAAATAGGCCGCAAGTATACAGGCCCGTGCCCCGTCGAACAGTCGGCTTTGGTCGGCACCGGCGATCCTTTGTGAACTACCCATTTCGAAGGCGCCCCCTTATGATGTCCGCCAGACTCTTTACCCTGCGATGACCCATGGCCGATTCTGCTTTTTTCTGCACGCTTTCTCATGAAGGTGTTCTCGCGGTCCGCGGCGCGGACGCCAGCAAATTCCTGCAAGGCCAACTGACCTGCAATCTCAATTACCTGAGCGATTCCCGGGCCAGCCTCGGTGCGCGCTGCACGCAAAAAGGCCGGATGCAATCGAGTTTCCGCATCCTGCTCGAAGGTGACGGCGTGGTCCTGGCCATGGCCACCGAATTGCTCGAACCGCAATTGGCGGACCTGAAAAAATACGCGGTGTTCTCCAAATCGAAACTGACCGACGAAAGTGCCGCCTGGGTCCGCTTCGGCGTTGACCATGGCGATGCTGCACTGATCAGCCTCGGTCTGGACCTGCCGGCAGAAACCGACAGCGTCGTGCGCAACGATGGACTGATCGCCATCCGTGTCTCGCCGGAACGCGCCGAGTTGTGGGTCGCCGCCGCTCAAGCCGATGCGGTCAAAGGCAAGCTGTCGGCCGTGCTGAGCGAAGGCGACCTGAACCAGTGGCTTCTTGGCCAGGTCCGCGCCGGGATCGGCCAGGTCATGCCCGGCACCCGCGAGTTGTTCATCCCGCAGATGCTCAACCTGCAAGCGGTCGGCGGCGTGAGTTTCAAGAAAGGTTGCTACACCGGGCAGGAAATCGTTGCGCGGATGCAGTACCTGGGCAAACTCAAGCGTCGCCTGTATCGCCTGCAACTGGCTGCCAGCGAGCTGCCTGAACCGGGTGTCGCGCTGTTCTCCCCGACCCACGGCAGTTCGATCGGCGAAGTGGTGCTGGCTGCCCGCGCCGGGCAGAACATCGAACTCCTGGCGGTGTTGCAAGCCGAAGCAGCAGAGAGTGGAGACATCCACCTGGGCGCGCTCGAAGGGCCGTCCTTGCAGCTGCTCGACCTGCCTTATGAACTGGACCGCGATCGCGAAACCCAGCAATAACGGCAGCACCTGGCGCGACACCTAGAGAGACTAAATGAGCGAGCTGGCGGAAAAGGTCCAACAGGATTTGGTTGAGGCCATCAATAACGATGACCTGGTTCTGCCAACGTTACCGGAAGTGGCCCTGCAAATTCGCAGGGCCGCAGAAAACCCGGAAGTCAGCGTCAGTACCCTGAGCAAAGTGATTGGCCGTGATACCGCGCTGTCGGCACGCCTGATCAAAGTGGTCAACAGCCCACTGTTGCGCGCGACCCAGGAAGTGACCGACCTGCATACCGCGATCACCCGCCTGGGCATCAACTACAGCTGTAATCTGGCGATCGGCCTGGTCATGGAGCAGATTTTCCATGCCCGCTCCGATGTGGTGGAACAGAAGATGCGCGATGTCTGGCGTAAAAGCCTGGAAATCGCCGGTGTCAGCTACGCCTTGTGCCGCCGCTACACCCGTCTCAAACCCGATCAGGCAGCCCTTGGCGGGCTGGTGCACCAGATCGGCGTGCTGCCGATCCTGACCTACGCCGAAGATCACTATGAGCTGCTGTCCGACCCGGTCAGCCTCAACCATGTCATCGACCAGATTCATCCGCTGATCGGCGAAAAACTGCTCAGGGTCTGGGAATTTCCCGACATGCTGGTGCAGGTGCCGCGGCTATACCTGAACTTCAAACGCCAGTCTGCGCAGGTCGACTATGTGGATCTGGTGCAGGTGGCCAGCCTGTATTGCCTCCAGGACACCGATCATCCGCTCGCCCGTACCGACGCGCTGAATGTACCGGCCTACAGGGCGCTCGGAATCGATTTCGACGACGTGGCGATGTGCGCCGATCTGGAAGAAACACGCACGATGTTTTATTGATCCAGAACCGTGTTGCCCCCTTCGCGAGCTGGCTCCGGGCGGCGATCCGACGAAGAGGCCTGAACAGGCGCTGCATCACTCCCCCGCAATAAAACTCACCCGCACCTTCAAACCCGCCTGCTCACCATCGTGCAGGCTGATCTGTGCCAGATGCGCGCGACAGATCTCACCGACAATCGCCAACCCCAATCCGGAACCGGCCACTTGCTGATTGCGTCGGTAAAAGCGTTCGAATACCCGATCGCGCTCTTCAAGAGGGATGCCGGGGCCATCATCTTCGACTTCCAGCACGGCGGGCGCCGAGACGCGCAGAATTACATTGCCACCTGGCGGCGTGTGAGCCAGTGCGTTATCCACCAAGTTGCTCAGCAGTTCGTTCAGTAGCGTCGGCTCGCCCCGCAACCAGACGGGTTCATCCGCTTCCAGCGCCAGCGCGATACCGCGCTTGTGGGCCAAGGGTGCCATGGCCATGCCCAGCTCGCGAGCCAATTGACTCAGGTCGAGTAACTGCGCGCCGCCCTCGGCAATCGCCCGGGCGCCATTTTCGACCCGTGCCAGGGACAGCAACTGATTGGCCAGATGGGTCAAGCGATCAGTACCCTGGGCGGCGGTCTCCAGCGTGCTGCGCCAGGTATCGGGCTCGGCCGAGCGCATGCCCAGTTCCAGTCGCGCCTTGAGTGCTGCCAATGGCGTACGCAGTTCGTGGGCGGCGTCGGCAATGAATTGCGCCTGCTTCTCGAACTGGCCGCGCAAGCGCTCGGTAAAGTGATTGAGCGCGCGCACCAGCGGCCACAATTCGCGCTGCACTTCCACTAATGGCAAAGGGCGCAGATCGTCCGGCTGGCGCTCTTCCACCGCTGTGCGCAAGCGCTCCAGCGGGCGCAACGCAGCACTCACCGCGAACCACACCAGCATCAACGCACCGATGGCCAGCATGCCCAGGCGCAACAACGTATCCGCCGCCAGACTGCGGGCCATGCTCACCCGCGCCTCATCGGTTTCCGCCACGCGAATTTCCGCCATGCCGTTCATGTTCGGCTCGCTCACGGGCTTGAGCAGGCTCACCACGCGCACGTTCTGCCCGCGGTACTGGGCGTTGTAGAAGCGTGCCAGCGCCGGATAATCGTCGGTGCGCGGCGTTCCCGGCGGCGGCGCGGGCAGGTTTTCGTAACCGGAAATCAGCTTCTGATTGATGTCGTTGACCAGGTAGAAAATTCGCCCGGCACTGTCGTAGGCAAACGTATCGAGGGCCACGTAGGGCACGTCGGCACTCAGGGAGCCGTCGCGCTGGGAGACACCGGCGGCGATGGTCCGCGCCGAGGCCAGCAAGGTCCGGTCATAGGCCGTGTCGGCGGCTTCACGACCGTTCCAGTAGGCGCTCAACCCGCTGGCCAGCATCAACACCACCAGCAACAGCGCCAGGTTCCACAGCAGCCGCCAGCGCAGGCTGCTGGGCTTATGCATCACGGCTTTCCAGCAAGTAACCGAGGCCACGGAAGGTCACGATGGCGACCGGCTGGCCATCGAGTTTCTTGCGCAGGCGGTGCACGTAGATTTCGATCGCATCGGGGCTGGCCTCTTCATCGAGACCGAACACTTGCGACGCCAATTGCTCCTTGCTCATCACCCGACCGGGGCGTGCGATCAGGGCTTCGAGTACGGCTTGCTCGCGGGAGGTCAGGGTCAGCAATTCTTCGCCGAGGGTGAAGCGCCGGGTTTCCAGGTCATAGGCCAGCACACCGCAACGCTGAATGCGTTCACCGCCCAGCACACTGCGGCGCAACAAGGCTTTGACCCGGGCTTCGAGCTCGGTCAGTTCGAACGGCTTGGCCAGGTAGTCATCGGCGCCGAGGTTCAGGCCGTGGACCCGGTCCTTGACGTCGCTGCGGGCGGTCAGCATCAACACCGGCAGGTTCTTGCCCCGCGCCCGCAGACGCGCCAGCACTTCGAAGCCATCCATGCGCGGCAAGCCGACGTCGAGGATCGCCATGGCGTATTCCTCACTGCCCAGCGCCAGGTCGGCCGCCACGCCATCGTGCAGAACGTCCACGGTCAACCCGGTGCTCTTGAGTGCCTGGGCAACACTTTCGGCGAGCTGCAGATGGTCTTCGACGAGCAGGACACGCATGGATCTTTACCTCGTTCAGGGATGGTCGACGCCATTCTTTGGCGCGGAGTTTACAGCCGCAATCGCTACTGTGAAGCCCGAAAAACCGTGAAAGCCAGCTGAAAGCTTAGCGAAAGGTTAGCCCGTTACAGTCCAGCCACGGACAGTTTCGGCTGCCGTCGCTGCCGCCACACAGCGATAGGAAAAACGCCTCGAAGCGTTTTCGACAAATAAGAACAATAAACGGAGTAAGTCATCCATGCAGTCCTTGCAGACCCAGGCTATCGCGCCTGCCCGCCTCTCCCGTTTCAGCCACACTGCGCTTGCCAGCGCTGCCGCCCTTGCCGGTTTTTCACCGTTGAGCCACGCCGCATTCTTCGAAGACAGCTCGGCCACTTTCGAAACCCGCAACATGTACTTCAATCGCGATTTTCGCGACGGTACCAGTGCCCAACAATCCAAGCGTGACGAGTGGGCCCAGGGTTTCATGCTCAATCTGAAATCAGGCTACACCGACGGCACCGTGGGGTTCGGTGTCGACGCGCTGGGCATGCTGGGGGTCAAGCTCGATTCGAGCCCGGACCGCACCGGCACCGGCCTGCTGCCGACTGACGATGGACGGGCCGTCGACGAATACTCCAAGCTCGGCCTGACCGGCAAAGTGAAGATCTCCGCCAGCGAGCTGAAAATCGGCAGCCTGATCCCGGAACTGCCGATCCTCAAGCCCAACGACGGGCGCATCCTGCCGCAGACCTTTGAAGGCGGCATGCTGACCTCCAAAGAGATCAGGAACCTGACCTTCACCGGCGGGCGTCTGGACAAAGCCAAGGATCGCGACAGCACCGACTTCGAGGACGTTGCCCTCAACAACAAGAACGGCCGCTTCGCCGGAACGGTGGCCGGCGAACACTTCGACTTTGGCGGCGTGGACTACAAGTTCACCGACAAGATCACCGGCAGCTACCACTTCGCGCAGCTCGATGAAGTCTACAACCAGCACTATCTCGGGCTGGTTGCCTCGCAGCCGTTCGGCCCCGGCACCTTTGCCACTGACCTGCGGTTTGCCATCAGTGATGACCAGGGCGAGGCCCGTGGCGGCAAGATCGACAACAAGTCCCTCAACGGCCTGGTGAGTTACGCCTTGAGCGGGCACAAGTTCAGCGCGGGCTACCAGCACATGTCCGGCGACAGCGCGTTCCCCTATGTGGATGGCAGCGACCCGTACCTGGTGAACTTCGTGCAGATCAATGACTTTGCCGGCGCCGAAGAGCGCTCCTGGCAAGCGCGTTATGACTTCGACTTCGTCACCCTCGGCGTCCCCGGTCTCAGCTTCATGAGCCGTTACGTGAGCGGTGACAACATCAAGCTCAAGAACGGTGACGAAGGCAAGGAATGGGAACGCAACAGCGAGATCAAATATGTTGTACAAAGCGGCGCGCTCAAGGATGTCGCCGTGCGTCTGCGCAATGCCACCTACCGCTCCAACTACTCCGCTCGCGATGCCGATGAAGTGCGTCTGCTGGTGAGCTATAGCGTTGCCCTTTGGTAATTCAGTACGTCCATAACAACAACTCCCAAGGAGACTTGAATGAACCTGTCAATGCGTAAAATCGCCCTCGCCGCCAGCGTCCTGCTGTTCACCGGCCAAGCGCTCGCCGAACCCAAACGCCCGGAATGCATCGCACCGGCCTCGCCCGGCGGTGGCTTCGACCTGACCTGCAAACTGGCGCAAAGCGCGCTGATCAACGAAAAGCTGCTGACCAAACCGATGCGCGTGACCTACATGCCTGGCGGTGTCGGCGCGGTGGCGTACAACGCGGTGGTCGCCCAGCGCCCCGCCGATGCCGGCACCCTGGTGGCGTGGTCCAGTGGTTCGCTGTTGAACCTGGCCCAAGGCAAGTTCGGTCGCTTCGATGAAAGCAACGTGCGCTGGCTGGCCGCCGTCGGTACCAGCTATGGCGCCATCGCGGTGAAAAGCGATTCGCCCTACAAGACCCTCGACGATCTGGTTCAGGCACTGAAGAAAGATCCGAGCAAAGTGGTGATCGGTTCCGGCGGCACCGTCGGCAGCCAGGACTGGATGCAAACCGCGCTGATCGCCAAGGCCGCCGGAATCAACCCACGCGACCTGCGTTACGTTGCCCTTGAAGGTGGCGGTGAAATTGCCACCGCCCTGCTCGGCGGTCACATCCAGGTCGGCAGCACCGACATCTCCGACTCCATGCCGCACATCCTCAGCGGTGACATGCGCCTGCTGGCGGTGTTCGCTGACAAGCGTCTGGACGAGCCGGAAATGAAGGACATTCCGACAGCTCGCGAGCAAGGCTACGACATCGTCTGGCCAGTGGTGCGCGGTTTCTACCTAGGGCCAAAAGTCAGCGATGAAGACTACGCCTGGTGGAAAGCGGCCTTCGACAAACTGCTGGCCTCCGAAGACTTCGCCAAGCTGCGCGATCAGCGCGAGCTCTTCCCGTTCGCCATGACCGGCCCGGAGCTGGACACCTACGTGAAGAAGCAGGTCGCGGACTACAAAGTGCTGGCCAAAGAGTTCGGCCTGATCCAGTGATCGTCTCTGTCTAGCGGCTGCGGCGCCGTTTTGCGGTGCCGCAGCCCAGGAGTTCCTCATGCTCTTACAACGCATTTTCGCCTCGGTGCTATTGCTGGCCTGTATCGGCCTGGCACTGATGGCGTGGCCGTACCAAGCGGCTTTTTCCTACGAACCGGTGGGACCTCGGGCCTTTCCATTGCTGATGCTCGGCCTGATGGGCTCGGCACTTCTGTACATGGTATTTCGTCCTGCGCCGATCAAGCACAGCGATGACGAGCCGCCGCTGGACCGCGAAACCCTGACCAAGATCGGCATCTGTGTGGTGCTGTTGCTGGTATTCGCCGGCGCCTTCGAACCCCTTGGTTTCATCGTCGCCAGCATCCTCACCGGCGTGCCGATGGCGCGCCTGTATGGCGGCCGTTGGATACCCAGCATCGTGATCATCAGCCTGATGGCCGTCGGCCTTTACCTGCTGTTCGACCGCGTGATGGACGTACCGCTGCCCCTCGGCCTGCTCGACGTTCTGGAGAACTGACATGGATACTCTTGGCTATTTGGGTCAGGGCTTCGGCGTCGCGCTGAGCCCCTACAACCTGGTGACCGCCCTGTGCGGCACCCTGATCGGCACCGTGGTCGGCCTGTTGCCCGGCCTGGGCCCGATCAACGGCGTGGCACTGTTGATCCCGATCGCATTTGCCCTCGGCCTGCCACCGGAGTCGGCGTTGATTCTGCTGGCGGCGGTGTACCTGGGTTGCGAATACGGCGGCCGGATCAGCTCGATCCTGCTGAACATCCCGGGCGAAGCCTCCACTGTGATGACCACCCTCGACGGCTACCCGATGGCCCGCCAGGGCCTGGCCGGTGTCGCGCTGTCGCTGTCGGCCTGGAGTTCGTTCATCGGCGCCTTCATCGCTACCTGCGGCATGGTGCTGTTCGCCCCGCTGCTGGCGAAATGGGCAATTGCCTTCGGCCCGGCGGAATACTTCGTGCTGATGGTATTTGCGATTGTCTGTCTCGGCGGCATGGCCGGTGATCGACCGTTGAAGACCTTCATCGCGGCGTTGATCGGTCTGTTCCTGTCGACGGTCGGCATCGACGCCAACAGCGGCGTGTATCGCTTCACCGGGGACAACATCCACCTGACCGACGGCATCCAGTTTGTCGTGCTGGTGCTGGGGCTGTTCTCCATCAGCGAAATCCTCCTGCTGCTGGAAAAAACCCATCACGGCCAGGAAGCGGTGAAAGCCACCGGCCGCATGATGTTCAACTTCAAGGAAGCGGCGTCGGTGTTCGTGGTGAACGTTCGCTGCGGCGTGCTGGGCTTCATCATGGGCGTGTTGCCGGGTGCCGGCGCGACCCTGGCCAGCGCCGTGGCCTACATGACCGAAAAACGCATCGCCGGTGCCAGCGGCAAATTCGGCCAAGGCGACAAGCGCGGCCTCGCTGCCCCGGAAACCGCCATCGGTGGCGCGGCCTGCGGTGCGCTGGTACCGATGCTGACCCTCGGTGTTCCAGGTTCCGGCACCACGGCGGTGATGATCGGCGCACTGTCGCTGTACAACATCACCCCGGGCCCGCTGCTGTTCCAGGAACAACCCGACATCGTCTGGGGCCTGATCGCTTCGTTGTTCATCGCCAACGTAATGCTGGTGATCCTCAATATCCCGATGATCCGCGTATTCACCCGCATCCTCGCCGTGCCGAACTGGGCACTGGTGCCGGTGATCGCCATCATCACCGGGATCGGTGTCTACGCGGTGCACGCCACCACCTTCGACCTGTTCCTGATGATCGGTATCGGCATCTTCGGCTACATCCTGCGCAAGCTGGACTTCCCTTTGTCGCCGCTGCTGCTGGGCTTCATCCTCGGTGGCCTGATGGAGCAGAACCTGCGTCGCGCACTGTCGATTTCCAACGGTGCGCTGGAAATCCTCTGGTCGAGCCCGATCACCTTCGGTGTCTGGGTGCTGACGGCGATCATGCTGCTGATGCCGATCATCCGCATCTGGCGTAAACGTTCGGCCGCGCAACGCGCTATCGCCGATGTCTGATCGGACACCCTTCAGAAACTGGTGGGGAACTCCGCTGGTCGGCCTGCTTGGCGGTTACCTCGCCAGCCAGGTCGGCTGGCCTTTGCCGTGGATGGTCGGCTCGTTGCTGGCGATCATCCTCGTGCGCTGCCTGACACCCTGGCAATTGACCGAAATCCCTGGCGGCCGCAAGTGCGGCCAGTGGATCGTCGGTATCGGCATTGGCCTGCACTTCACCCCGCTGGTGATGGAGCAGGTGCTGAGTCATTTCGGCCTGATCTTCTTTGGTGCGTTGGTCACCAGCCTGTCTGCGGTCGTCGGCGTCTGGCTGATGCGCCGCACCGGTGAAGATCGCGCCACGGCGTTCTTTTCCAGCATGCCCGGCGGGTCCGGGGAGATGGTCAACCTCGGTGCCCGCAATGGTGCGGTGCTCAGCCGTGTGGCGGCGGGGCAGAGTTTGCGGGTGCTGGTGGTGGTGCTCTGCGTGCCAGCGGCTTTCAAGTATTTACTGGGCGATGGTGCCCCGGTTTTACATGCCACCGCTGTGGACTGGCGCTGGCTGGCCCTGCTGTTTCCGGCAGGCGCATTGGCGGCCTGGACCTGGGAACGCCTGCGTCAACCCAACCCCTGGCTGTTCGGGCCGTTGCTGGTCAGTGCGGCAGTCAGCATCGGCTGGGATCTGCACATCGGCCTGCCCAATGGCGGTAGCCAGATCGGCCAATGGTTGATCGGCAGCGGGTTGGGCTGTCACTTCAACCGGCAGTTTTTCCGCCGTGCGCCATCGTTCATGGGGCGCACCCTGATCGGCACGGTGTTGACCATGTTGATTGCAACGGCGGCGGCGCTGGGCTTGAGTGCCTTGACCCACCTGGACCTGCGTTCACTGACCTTGGGCATGATGCCAGGCGGCATTGCCGAGATGAGCCTGACGGCGGAGACCCTGCAACTGTCGGTACCGCTGGTGACGGCGATGCAGGTGATGCGGTTGTTGTTTGTACTGTTTCTGGCGGAGCCGTTGTTCAGGTACTGGAACCGGGGCCCGGATTCAGACAGTTAGACCGAGTCGCCCCCATCGCGGGCAAGCCCGCTCCCACAGGGTTTGCGCGGTCCCTGTGGGAGCGGGCTTGCCCGCGATGGGGCCTTCAGGTCAATACTCAAACAGGCGGCAACCGCCACTCGATCGGCGTCTCGCCATTCTGCTCCAGAAACTTGTTGGTCCGGCTGAAGTGCCCGCAACCGAGGAAGCCGCGATAGGCGGACAAAGGTGACGGGTGCACCGAGGTCAACACCAGATGCTTGGTCGCATCGATCAGCTTCTGCTTGCTCTGGGCATGGGCGCCCCACAGCATGAATACCAGGTGCGGCTGCTGTTGGCTGACCACTTCAATGATGCGATCGGTGAAAAACTGCCAGCCCTTGTCCTTGTGTGCATTGGCGTTGGCGCGTTCAACGGTCATGGTGGTGTTGAGCATCAGCACGCCCTGATCGGCCCAGCTCTGCAGATAGCCATGGTTGGGGATGTCGATGTTCAGGTCGCGCTTGAGTTCTTTGTAGATGTTCACCAGCGACGGTGGCGCCGGCACGCCCGGTTGCACCGAGAAGCACAAACCATGGGCCTGACCCGGGCCGTGATAGGGGTCCTGGCCGAGGATCACCACTTTGACCTTGTTCAGCGGCGTGGAATTGAGCGCGTTGAATATCATCGGCCCCGGCGGATAGATCTCCTTGCCGGCCGCCCGCTCCTGTTGCAGGAAGTTTCGCAACTCTGCCATGTAGGGCTGGTCGAATTCGGCACGCAGTGCCTCCTTCCAGCCCGGTTCGAGTTTGATACGGTCGTCAGCAGTCATGGTTACATCCGGCAAAAACAATGGGGCGAACCCTAGGAAAGCGCATCACGCTTGTCAATTGATCTGACACAGATCCGGCACTTTCCCACACAACGATCATAATTAACCCTCAAATTCCCGATCGAGGTCACGATGAATCTGCACTTCGAAGAACTCACCGGCACCGATGGCGCGCGCATCGGCATCGCCAGCCTGGATGCCGAAAAGTCCCTGAACGCCCTGTCCCTGCCGATGATCAACGCCCTGCGCGACCGCTTGGAGGCCTGGGCCAAGGACCCGCAGATCGTTTGCGTCCTCTTGCGCGGCAACGGCGCCAAGGCTTTTTGCGCCGGTGGCGAAGTGCGCAGCCTGGTGGAAGCCAGTCGCGCCCATCCGGGTGAAGTACCGCCACTGGCCGCGCAGTTTTTTGCGGCGGAATATCGCCTGGACTTCAAACTGCACACCTACCCCAAACCGTTGATCTGTTGGGGCCACGGCTATGTGCTCGGTGGTGGCATGGGACTGTTGCAAGGTGCGGGCATCCGCATCGTCACGCCGAGCAGCCGGTTGGCCATGCCGGAGATCAGCATCGGCCTGTACCCGGATGTTGGCGGCAGTTGGTTTCTGTCGCGCCTGCCCGGCAAGCTCGGGTTGTTCCTGGGCCTGACCGGCGCGCACATGAACGGCCGCGATGCCATCGATCTGGACCTGGCCGACCGTTTCCTGCGCGACGATCAACTGCCGGCACTGCTCGACGGACTGCTGCAATTGAACTGGCAGGAACAGACACCCATGCAGCTCAACAGCCTGCTCAAGGCCTTGCAGCAGGAAGCCGTGGCACAGATGCCCGAAGCCCAGTGGCTGCCGCGCCGTCAGCAGATCGACGAGTGGCTGGATGTCAGCGACGTGCGTTGCGCCTGGAAGGCCATCAGTGCCTTGCGCGATCACAGCGATCTGTTGCTGAGCCGCGCAGCCAGGACCCTGAGCGAAGGCTCGCCGTTGACCGCACATCTGGTGTGGGAGCAGATCGTCCGTGCCCGGCACCTGTCGCTGGCCGAGGTCTTTCAGATGGAATACACCATAAGCCTCAACTGCTGTCGTCATCCGGAGTTCAGCGAAGGCGTACGCGCCCGGTTGATCGACAAGGATCAGAAGCCGCACTGGCACTGGCCGGACATCAACAATGTGCCGGACGCGGTGGTAGAGGCGCATTTCCACAAGGCCTGGGAAGGTCGGCATCCGCTGGCGGATTTGTCTGAATACTGAAAACTGCACACAACACTGTGGGAGCGGGCTTGCTCGCTCCCACAGGTTTGGTATTTAACTGAATGATCAGCGGTGATTGTCCCGCCAGTTGTGATCGCCTCGCCCGCCACGATGGTTGCGCCCGTCGTGACCGCCAAAGTCATTGTTCCAGCCCCCGCGGTTACGGCCGTCCCAGCCATGGTTCTGATGCATCCGGTAATCGCCCCGGTATGGCTGCTGATAGTAACGCGGAGCGGGCTGGTAATAGTGCGGTTGATACATCCGCGGCTGCGAGTAATAACGCGGTGTTGGCTGGTAATACCGCGCTGGCGGCATGTAATACCGGGGCGGCGGCGTGTAGTAACCATTGGAGTAGTAGGAACTCCCCCCGGCGTAATGGGTTGGCGCCGGCGAGGTATAGACTTCGGAACTGTAGTAACTGCCTCCTTCGTCGTAGTAAGGCTCACACCCACCAAGGGACAATCCCAACACAGCAAGCAGAAAAATTCGCCGCAGCGTTTTTTGACAGAGCATGGCGGCCTCCTGGACCGCGGGTAAGCCATACCAGCGACGCTGGCAGGCGACAGTCAAACATTCAGTGACTGTCGATAGATCAGACATCGAATTCAGAATCTGGTGCGCCAATGAAACAAGTAGAAACATCTGGCCGATGAAGGGTTATTCATCCATTCACGTCCTGATTAATAGTGGCCACCACGATATCCACCCCCGTGATAGCCACCGCCGTGATACCCGTGACCACGGTAATAACCATGCCCACCGTAGTAATAGGAGCGATAGCCGCCGTAATAATGTGGACCGTAGTAACCGTAGGAGTAAGGCGAGTAGTAACCGGGATAGTAATAAGGTGCCGCGTAAACATCGGCAGGACCGTCGTAGTAGTAGCAGCCAGACAATCCAACACCGAGCACTGCACCGAACAACAATCGACGTAACATGACGGCCTCCGTAAAGACCTGTGACAGCAGCCAGCACAGACCGGCTGACATCTGTTTTGACTGGTAAATCCCTGCCAAGTGCAACGTCGCACCCACCTTCTGATCAGCGGCGAATACGTTCCAATGCGGTGCGCCTGCGCACCATCACAAGGCAGTCCGCCTTGCCAGTCCAACCCGTCGTCCTCCCTGCCCCCCGCGCCAGAGCCCTCGGAGCAACTTGGCACGCCTCTCGCTTTAGCAAGACCGTGCAGGAGTCACTACAGGTTCGCGGCACCACAATTTGAAAATGGCTGACTAGGGTTCCGGCTCGCAATCGCGAGTGACTGGTCCGAGAGTTGGCGACCTCCAGTTGAGGTTACACGGCGGGACAAAAGCCCGGGAGACAAGCCACCGCTAGCGGTGCCGCTGCCGTCCTGTCCGTCCTTGATCAACTGGAGAACCACCATGTCCCAGCTTCGTTTACCCGCCCTGCTCGCCGCTGCATTCGCAGCCCTCGTGAGCTTCTCGTCCCAGGCTGCCCAGAAAGATCACTTCAGTGTTTGCTGGACGATCTATGCCGGCTGGATGCCATGGGAATACGCCGGCAGCCAGGGCATCGTCGACAAATGGGCGAAGAAGTACGGCATCAAGATCGACGTGGTGCAGCTCAATGACTATGTCGAATCGATCAACCAGTACACCGCTGGCCAGTTCGATGGCTGCACCATGACCAACATGGACGCGCTGACCATTCCGGCCGCCGGTGGCGTTGACAGCACGGCGCTGATCGTCAGCGATTTCTCCAACGGCAACGACGGCATCGTGCTCAAGGGCGCGGGCAAGAAAGTCGCCGACCTCAAGGGCATGGACGTCAATCTGGTCGAACTGTCGGTGTCCCACTACCTGCTGGCCCGAGCGCTGGATTCGGTGGACCTCACCGAAAAAGACCTGAAAGTGGTCAACACCTCCGACGCCGACATCTCCGCCGCCTTCAACACCGACCAGGTCAACGCCGTTACTACCTGGAACCCGATGCTCTCGGACATCAAGGCCAAGCCCGGGGTGAGCGAAGTGTTCAACTCCAGCCAGATCCCCGGCGAAATCATGGACATGATGGTGGTCAACAGCGCCACCCTCAAAGACAACCCGGCCCTGGGCAAGGCCCTGACCGGTGCCTGGTTCGAAGTCGTCGAGTTGATGAACGCGAAAAACGCCGCCAGCAAAGCCGCGCTGGAACACATGGCCAAAGCCTCGGGCACTGACCTGGCGGGTTTCCAGGCGCAACTGGACACCACCCGATTGTTCGCCACGCCCAAGGAGGCCCTGGCGTTCAGCACCAGCAAGCAACTGCCGGACACCATGCGCAAGGTCGCAGAGTTCTCCTTCCAGCATGGCTTGCTGGGTGAAGGCGCCAAGGACACCAGCGCAGTCGGCATGGCCTTCGCCAACGGCGTGACCAGCGGCGACAAAGGCAACCTCAAGCTGCGCTTCGACCCGAGTTACGTGCAGATGGCCGCCGACGCCAAGCTGTAATCAGGAGAACTGGCCATGCGCCTGATCAACCGTCACCCGGACCGCCCGAGTCGCCTGCTGTTGGTGATCCTGCCGTTTGCCCTGGTGCTGTTCGCCTACTTCACGGGCTCGGCCGAGCGACTGACGGACAACCCCAACGACAAACTGCTGCCCAGCGCCGTGCAGATGACCGACGCAGTGAAACGCCTGGCGTTCGTGGCCGACACCCGTACCGGCGAATACCTGCTCTGGCAGGACACGGCGTCCAGCCTGAAGCGCCTGGCCATCGGCCTGGGAATCAGCGCCCTGGCCGGTCTGTGCCTGGGCATCGCCGCCGGTACCCTGCCGCTGTTCGGTGCGCCGTTATCCCCCTTGCTGACAGTGCTGTCGATGGTGCCGCCACTGGCGATCCTGCCGATCCTGTTCATTGTCTTCGGCCTGGGGGAATTGTCGAAAGTGATGCTGATCGTCATCGGCATCACCCCGGCCCTGGCCCGGGACCTGGAACAGCGCGCCCGGGAAATCCCCGTGGAGCTGCTGATCAAGGCCCAGACCCTCGGTGCCTCGACCTGGACTTTGATGCTGCGGGTGGTGCTGCCGCAATTGTTGCCGCGCCTGCTGATTTCCCTGCGGCTGATGCTCGGCTCGGCGTGGCTGTTCCTGATCGCCGCCGAAGCCATCGCCTCCACCGACGGCCTCGGTTACCGGATCTTCCTGGTGCGCCGCTACCTGGCCATGGACGTGATCCTGCCGTACGTGGTGTGGATCACCCTGCTCGCCTGGCTGATGGATTGGGGGCTCAAGCACCTGACCCGTCGGGCGTTTCCCTGGTATGAGGGGGCCGCCAAATGAGCTTCATCACCGTGAAAAACGTCTGGCAGCAATACGCCGACCAAGTGGTGCTCGAAGGCCTGAACCTGAACGTCAACGAGGGTGAGTTCTGCACGCTCGTGGGTGCATCCGGTTGCGGCAAATCGACCTTCCTGCGCCTGCTGCTCGGCCAGGAGCGTGCCAGTCGCGGCGAGATCCTGCTCGACGGCCAGCCCTTGGCCGGCGAACCGGATGCCAGCCGTGGCGTGGTGTTCCAGCGCTATTCGGTATTCCCGCACCTGAGCGTGCTGGACAACGTAGCGCTCGGTCTCGAATTGCCACGCTCACCGCTGCTCGGACGTCTGTTCGGCAGTGCCAAAAAAGACGCCCGCGAACAGGCATCGCAGATGCTGCAAAAAGTCGGCCTCGGTCACTCGCTGGACAAGTACCCGGCGCAGCTCTCCGGCGGCATGCAACAACGGCTGGCCATTGCCCAGGCGCTGATCATGAAGCCGCGCGTGTTGTTGCTCGACGAACCCTTCGGCGCCCTTGATCCGGGCATCCGCAAAGACATGCACGCCTTGCTGCTGGAGCTGTGGCGCGAGACCCGACTGACGGTGTTCATGGTCACCCATGACCTGTCCGAAGGCTTCAGCCTCGGCACACGCCTGCTGGTGTTCGACAAGGTCCGCCTCGACCCGCACGCCCCCGGCGCCTACGGCGCACGCATCACCTACGACATCCCTTTGAACAGCGACCGCCGCACCCGCCGTGCCGCCGTCGACGCCTTGCCAGTGCAACTGGCGGGCTCACTTCGAACCGCTTGAGAGGGTTTTGCCCATGACTGATTCGACCCAACTGTTCCCGCCCTTCGCCGAGGAAACGCTCCCCGGCGGCGGCCATCGTTCTTTCGTGCTCAAGCGCGGCCAATTGCTGCGCCTGACCGATCTGCGCGGTGGCGCCAACGTCAGCCTGACGTTGCTCAACGCCAATGAAAAAACCGAACGCCTGAACCTGCCCGACAGCCTCAAGTGCCAACACACCGCCAAACTCACCGCCGGCCATTGCCTGTACTCCGACATGGGCCGCGTGCTGGCTGCAATCACCGCCGACACTTGCGGCTGGAGCGACAGCCTGGGCGGCGTGCTCTGCGCAGAAGAAGTGGCAGAAAAGTACGGCACAGGCCGCTACCAGGAACTGCGCAACGGCTTCTTCCGCAACGGTACCGACAACCTGTTGGTGGAGCTGGGCAAGTGGGGGCTGGGCCTGTCCGACCTGCTGATGACCCTCAACCTGTTCAGCCGCGTGAACGTCGACGACACCGGACGCTTCCATTTCGTCGCAGGCAATTCCAAGGCTGGCGACTACATCGAGTTGTACGCGCCGATGGACACCTTGGTGGTGCTCACCGCCTTGCAGCACCCGATGGACCCTCTGCCTGAATACGCGCCGAAACCCTTGAAGCTGAGCTGGATGAACGCCGACGCCAGTGTCGCCGAACACTGCCGCACCTCGCGCCCGGAAAACGAGCGCGGTTTCATCAACACCGACCGCTTGTTCGCCTGAGGATCGCTGCCATGTCACTCGCTATCGCTTGCGCTCCACAGTCGCCCGAAACGGCCGTTTACCGAGCCACCATCCCCGCTGGCGAACCCTGGCTGATGGAGGTCAAGGCCGGCCAGACCCTGCGCATCCTCGATCTTGAAGGCAATCAGGCTGTCGATACGCTGTTCTACAGCGTCGCCAACCCGAAGGAGCGCTACGACGTGCAGCGCACCCTGCGCCGGCAGAACAGCGTGTACCTGAGCACCGGCAGCGTGCTGTATTCCAACCTCGGCAAGCCGATGCTGACCATCGTCGCCGATACTTGCGGACGTCACGACACCCTAGGCGGCGCCTGTGCGCAAGAGAGCAACACCGTGCGCTATGCCCTGGAAAAACGCTACATGCACAGCTGCCGCGACAACTACCTGCGCGCCTGTGTCCATGATGGCCGCCTGAGCAAGGGCGACATCGGGCCGAACATCAATTTCTTCATGAACGTACCGGTCACCGCCGACGGCGGCCTGACCTTCGAAGACGGCATCTCGGCACCGGGCAAGTACGTCGACCTGCGTGCAGAGATGGACGTCATCGTGCTGATCTCCAACTGCCCGCAACTGAACAACCCGTGCAATGCCTACAACCCCACCCCTGCGGAGCTGCTGGTATGGAACTGAGATTCGCGCGGTTGCGCCGCTGGTTGTTTGCCTTATGCCAGGCCCGCTCGGGGCAGTGCATCAAGTAACCGATCCATCTGTAGGAGCTGGCTTGCCAGCGAATGGGCCAGCACTTTCAACAATGATGTGACTGACACACCGCTTTCGCTGGCAAGCCAGCTCCTACAGGGCTGCTGTCAATTTCTGCCGTCGGGGACGACCCCGGCTCTCATCGAAAAACTGCGGGACGGCCCGCATCCCCTCCAGGGGTTATGCCATGTTCGAAAAAGTCCTGATCGCCAACCGTGGCGCCATTGCCTGCCGCATCCTGCGGACCTTGCGCGAGCTGCAAGTGCAGGGTGTTGCCGTGTACTCCGAAGCCGATGCCGCCAGCCTGCACATCCTGCAAGCCGATGAAGCCCACAGCCTCGGCGAAGGTGCGGCCGCCGGCACTTACCTGGCGGTCGATAAAATCCTCGCCATTGCCAAGACCTGCGGCGCCACCGCGATCCATCCCGGCTACGGCTTTCTCTCGGAAAACGCCGCGTTCGCCGAAGCCTGCGCGGCCGCCAACATCGCCTTCATCGGCCCGACGCCCGAACAACTGCGCGTGTTTGGCCTCAAGCACACTGCGCGCGCCCTGGCCAAACAACACGGCGTGCCGATGCTCGAAGGCACCGAACTGCTCGACAGCCTCGATGCCGCGCTGCAGGCCGGTGAACAGGTCGGCTACCCGGTGATGCTCAAGAGCACCGCCGGCGGTGGCGGCATCGGCATGCGCGTGTGTCGCAGCGCGGCCGAGTTGAGCGAATCCTTCGAAGCGGTCAAACGCCTGGGCCAGAACAACTTCAGCGACGCCGGGGTGTTCATCGAGAAGTACATCCAGCGCGCGCGTCATCTGGAAGTGCAGGTGTTCGGCGACGGTCACGGTGAAGTGATCGCCCTCGGCGTGCGCGACTGCTCGGTGCAACGCCGCAACCAGAAGGTCCTCGAGGAAACCCCGGCGCCGAACCTGCCCGACGGCATGGCCGATGAACTGTGCGCGGCGGCGATCAAACTGGCCAAAGCGGTGAGTTACCGCAGCGCCGGCACCGTGGAATTCGTCTTCGACAGCGATGCCCGGCGTTTCTACTTTCTGGAAGTGAACACCCGTTTGCAGGTGGAGCACGGCGTCACAGAACAGGTGTGGGGCGTCGACCTGGTGCGCTGGATGGTGCAATTGGCGGCCGGTGACCTGCCGCCGCTGAGGGACCTGATACAGGGTTTGAAACCGCAGGGTCATGCGATTCAGGCGCGGTTGTATGCCGAGGATCCGGGTCGCGATTTCCAGCCGAGCCCCGGTTTGCTCACTGCGGTGAATTTCCCCGCCGCCGATGGCAAACAGCTGCGCATCGACAGCTGGGTCGAGGCTGGCTGCGAGATCCCACCGTACTTCGATCCGATGATCGCCAAGATCATCAGTTGGGCGCCGACTCGCGAAGAGGCGACTGCGGATCTGCATCAGGCGCTGGGAGCCAGCCTGCTCTATGGCGTGGAAACCAACCGCGACTACCTGCGGCAGATTCTGCTCGATGCGCCTTTCGCCAGCGGGCAACCGTGGACCCGTTGCCTGGAAGGCCTGGTCTATCAGGCCAACACGTTCGAGGTGCTCAGCGCTGGCACCCAGACCAGCGTACAAGACTATCCCGGGCGCCTCGGCTACTGGGCGGTCGGCGTGCCGCCTTCGGGGCCGATGGACAGTCGCGCGCTGCGTCTGGGCAATCGTTTACTGGGCAATGACGAAGGCGCGGCGGCGCTGGAAATCACCATGAGCGGGCCGTTGCTGCGCTTCAATTGCGATTCCGTTATCGCAGTAACCGGGGCAGTGATTCCGTTGATGTTGAACGGTGAAAGCGTGCCGATGAACACCGCACTGGCCGTTACGGCGGGCGCGAAGTTGAGCCTCGGCACCATTGCTGGCGCGGGCGCCCGTAGTTACCTGTGCCTGCGCGGCGGCCTGCAGGTGCCGGACTATCTGGGCAGCAAAAGCACCTTCACCCTCGGCCAGTTCGGCGGCCATGGCGGGCGCGCCTTGCGGGCCGGTGATGTGTTGCACCTGCCAGCCCTGAATGACCGCAGCGTCGGTCAACAACTGGCGGAAGATCAGCTCACCGGGCTGCCAGCGATTCGGCAGATTCGTGTGATCTACGGCCCCCACGGCGCCCCGGAATATTTCACGGAAAACTACATCGGCACCTTCTTCTCCACTCAGTGGGAAGTGCATTTCAACTCCAGCCGCACGGGCGTCCGCCTGATCGGGCCAAAACCGCAATGGGTGCGCGCCGACGGTGGTGAAGCCGGTTTGCATCCCTCGAACATCCACGACAATCCGTATGCCATCGGTGCGGTGGATTTTACCGGTGACATGCCGGTCATCCTCGGCCCGGATGGCCCGAGCCTCGGCGGGTTCGTGTGTCCGGTGACGGTGATCGAGGCGGATCTTTGGCAATTGGGCCAGCTCAAGGCCGGGGACAAGGTGCAGTTTGTGCCCGTCGATATCAAAACCGCCCGCACCCTCGCCTTGAAATGGGAACCCTGTAGGAGCTGGCTTGCCAGCGAAGGGGACAGATCAGGCACCGCATCAAATTCTTCGCTGGCAAGCCAGCTCCTACAGGGGGTTGTGTCGCCTGTTGTGCTGGATATCGGGCAGGACGATACGCGGCTGGTCGCAAGACTGTCCGGCGATACCCATCTTCTCCTTGAGATCGGCGCCCCCGAACTCGATCTGGTCCTGCGTTTCCGCGCCCACGCCCTGATGCAGGCCCTGGAAAGCAAACACCTGCACGGCGTGATCGACCTCACCCCCGGCATTCGTTCGCTGCAAATCCACTATCAACCCGAGCAACTGCCACTGGCCGACCTGCTTGGCATCGTTGCCGGCGAATGGGACGCCGTGTGCGCCGCCAAAGACCTGCAAGTGCCCTCGAGGATCGTCCATCTGCCGCTGTCCTGGGATGACCCTGCGTGCCAGTTGGCCATCGAGAAATACATGACCACCGTGCGCAAGGATGCTCCATGGTGCCCGAGCAACCTGGAGTTCATCCGCCGCATCAACGACCTGCCGAACCTCGATGAAGTCCAGCGCACGGTGTTCGATGCCAGTTACCTGGTGATGGGGCTGGGTGACGTTTACCTCGGCGCACCGGTCGCCACTCCGCTCGACCCGCGCCATCGCCTGGTGACCACCAAGTACAACCCGGCGCGCACCTGGACCGCCGAGAACTCGGTGGGCATCGGTGGCGCCTACATGTGCGTCTACGGCATGGAAGGCCCCGGCGGTTATCAGTTTGTCGGGCGTACGTTGCAGATGTGGAACCGCTACCGCGAAGTCGCCGCGTTCGATGGTAAACCGTGGCTGCTGCGTTTTTTCGACCAGATCCGTTTCTACCCGGTCAGCGCCGATGAACTGCTGCGCATCCGCCGGGATTTCCCCCTCGGGCGCTTCGACCTGAACATCGAGCACAGTCAGTTGAATCTGGAGGAATATCAGGCATTCCTGGCGCAGCAAGCCGAGAGCATTGCCGCGTTTCGCGATCAGCAAAAAGGCGCATTCAATGCTGAACGCGAACGCTGGATCGCCAGTGGCCAGGCCCATTTCGACAGTGAAGAACCGGCCCCGGAGGCGACCGAAGAGGCGCCGTTGACCTGCGGTCAACAGAGCGTCGACAGCCACATCGCCGGCAACCTCTGGCAGGTCCTGGTCGAGGCCGGCAGCCGCGTCGAGGCCGGTGATGTGCTGGTGATCCTGGAGTCGATGAAGATGGAAATCCCCCTGCTTGCACCAATGGCCGGCGTGGTGCGCGAGATTCGCGTGCAACCGGGTTCGGCGGTGCGCGCTGGACAACGCGTCGTGGTGCTGGAACTCGACTGAACCCATTTTGCCAAGGACTCATGCCATGAACATCAATCTGCAACTCGACGCCCTGCGCAGCGCCTACCGCGATGGCAGCATCACCCCCCGGCAACTGCTGCCGGGCCTGCGGGACAAAGCCGCGGCGCTGAACCCGGACTATCACCTGTTCATCCACTTGCTCAGCGCTGAAGAACTGGAATCTTACCTCGCCGCCCTTGACGGTCGCGACCTCGACAGCCTGCCCCTGTATGGCGTGCCATTCGCGATCAAGGACAATATCGACCTGGCGGGCATTCCGACCACGGCGGCGTGCCCGGCATTTGCCTACGTGCCGGACCGTTCGGCGACCATCGTCGAACAACTGCTGGCACTCGGTGCGATTCCGTTGGGCAAGACCAATCTCGACCAGTTCGCCACGGGGCTCAACGGCAGCCGCTCACCGTACGGCGCATGCCCCAACAGCGTGTTGCCGGAGTACCCGTCGGGCGGCTCCAGCGCCGGTTCGTCGCTGGCGGTAGCGCTCGGGGTCGCGAGTTTTTCGCTGGGCACTGACACCGCTGGCTCCGGGCGTGTGCCGGCGGCGTTGAACAATCTGGTCGGCATGAAAGCCACCAAGGGCCTGATTTCGACGGCCGGCGTCGTACCGGCCTGTCGTACGCTCGATTGCGTCACCACATTTACCGCCACGGCGCGGGAGGCCAGCCAGTTGCTGGCGCTCACTGCGCGCCTCGACCCACGGGACGAATACAGCCGCAGCAATCCGTTGTGGAACGACGGCTCGGCGTTCGGCACACCACGGCCGTTCCGTTTCGGCGTGCCGCGTGCGCAGGACCTGCAATTCTTCGGCTGCCCTGAAGGCCCGCTGTTGTTCGGTGACGCCATCGACCGCCTCAAGGCCTTGGGCGGCGAAGCGGTGGAACTGGACCTGTCACCGTTTTTGGAGGCCGCTCGTTTGCTCTATGAAGGCCCGTGGGTGGCCGAGCGCTACAGCGTGGCCGGTGAGTTGATGGCGCAAAAACCCGAGGCCGTGTTGCCAGTGATTCGCGCCGTATTGGCCAAGGCAACCGCCGTCGACGGCGTGCAAACCTTCCGCGCCCAATACCGGCTGCAAGCGCTCAAAGCCTTGTGCGACACCGCGCTGGAAGGCCTTGATTGCGTCGTCACGCCGACCATCGGCCGCCCGGTCAGGCTAGCGGAGCTCAAGGCCGAACCGGTGCTGCGCAACTCGGAACTGGGCTACTACACCAACTTCATGAACCTGCTCGATTACGCCGCCGTCGCCGTACCCAGTGCATTCATGGACAACGGCCTGCCATGGGGCGTGACGCTGTTTGGCCGGGCCTTTACCGATCAGTACCTGTTGAGCGTGGCGGATGCCTTGCAGCGTCAGCAAGGCTTGGCCGCACCTGCACCGCTGGCGGTTGCACGCCATGATCGGGCGCGGCTGGTGGTCTGCGGTGCGCATCTGGACGGCTTGGCGTTGAACTGGCAACTCAAGCAGCGCGGTGCCCGCTTGGTGGAAACGACCTTCAGTTCGCCGGACTATCAACTCTATGCCCTGGCCGGCGGCCCGCCGTTTCGTCCGGGCATGGTCCGCGTGAAGGATAGCGGCGTGGCGATTGCGGTGGAAGTCTGGGAGTTGCCGAGCAGCGAGTTGGGGTCGTTCCTGACCGGGATTCCGGCGCCGCTGGGGTTGGGCAAGGTACAACTGGCGGATGGTCGCTGGGAGAGCGGGTTTATCTGCGAGGCGCATGGGCTGGAGGGCGCGGTGAACATCAGCCATTTTGGCGGGTGGCGGATGTATCTGAAAACACTTCGGTGATCTTTCGATTCGCTGGCAAGCCAGCTCCTACAGGTTCTGCGCTGTCCCTGTAGGAGCTGGCTTGCCAGCGAAGACGTCAGCCCAGACACCGCCACACCTGATACCTACCGATATACCCTGCGAATCCAGCAGTTATTTCCCGACCGTACCCTTAGAATGCATGCCATCGGATCACTGCCAATGGAGCTGCCATGCCGCTTCGCTCGCCGCTGTATTCTCAACGTTCGTTGGTTCTTACGCTGGTCGCGTTGCTGGGCGCAGGTTTCCTCGCCACTTCCTTTCTCAGCTACTACGCCTCCCGGGCCTCGATCCGCGACAACATCGTCAACACCGAGCTGCCGCTGACGTCGGACACGGTCTATTCGGAAATCCAGAAAGACCTCGTCAGGCCGATCCTGATTTCCTCGATGATGGCCCGCGATACCTTCATGCGCGACTGGGTGGTCAACGGTGAAATAGACTCCGACCAGATGACCCGCTACCTCAACGAGGTCATGACCCACTACGGTGCCTACACCGCATTCTTCGTCTCCGACACCAGCCTGACCTACTACCACGCCAAGGGAGTGCTCAAACAGGTCAAGGCCACCGAACCCCGCGACGCCTGGTACTTCCGCGTGCGGGACATGCACGAAGCCCGGCGCGAGCCCAAACCGCTGACCGCCTCGCAGCTGGACCTCGACCAGGTACTGATCGGTTTCGCCCGGGATCTGGAAAGTTGTCTGCGGCATTCCGACATCGTCTGCCGCTGGGTCGGTGGAGAGTTCATCGTGCTGCTCAAGGACACCGACGGCAAGACAGGCCTGATGATTGCCGAGAAAATTCGCCAGCACGTGGAACAACAGCGCCATGCCTACCACGACAAAGCCTTGCAACTGACCGTGAGCATTGGTCTCACGACCCTGCAGCCCGATGACACCTTGCACAGCCTGCTGTCACGGGCGGATCATGCGATGTACCGGGCCAAGCAAAGTGGCCGTAACCGAACCTGCGTGGAAATGTCTCACTCCGTCCATGAACCAGCCTGACCTCTGCCCCGCCTGCGGCGCCCCCAACGACTGCACCCTGGCTGACCCGCGAACCGCCGACCGCGCCTGCTGGTGCTACGGCGTCAGCATCGACCCGGCAGTGCTCCAGGCGCTGCCGGCGCAACTGCGCAACGCCGCGTGCCTGTGCCCGCGTTGCGCCGAGGTCGAGGCGCAGTTGCAAGCAGCGTCCGGGTCGATCAAGTAAGATGCGCGCCCCTTTTCTTCACTGATCCCTAGTCATGCGTGTCGACCGATTCCTCAGCAACCTGCCGTGCTTCAACCGTAAGCAGGTGCGCCTGTTGCTGGTGGAAAAACGCGTCAGGGTTGACGGAAAAGTCGTCAGCGACCCGCACAGCGAAGTCCGCGAATTCAGCCGTGTCGAAGTGGACGACGACGTGCTGCAAGTCGGCAAGCCGCTGCGCCACTTCATGTTGCACAAGCCCATCGGATGCGTCAGTGCCACGCGGGATCCGCAGCACCCGACCGTGCTCGATCTGATCCATGAACCGGGCAAGGACGAACTGCACATCGCCGGCCGCCTGGATTTCAATACCACCGGCCTGATGCTGATCACCAATGACGGCAGCTGGTCGCGTCGACTGACCCAGCCGCAGACCAAATTGCCCAAGGTCTATTACGTCGAAACCGAGCAGGACATCGGCCCTGAATACGCGATCAAATTCAGCGAAGGGTTGTACTTCGCCTTCGAAGACCTCACCACGCAACCAGCCGAGATAGAGCGGCTCGGGCCGAAATCGGCACGCCTGAGCATTGTCGAGGGCCGTTATCACCAGGTGAAGCGCATGTTCGGCCACTTCGACAACAAGGTGCTGCGCCTGCACCGCGAACGCATGGGGCCGCTGGTGCTCGACGACGCGTTGAAACCGGGCGAATACCGCCCGCTGACCAACGAAGAGATCCGATCGATCTAAGCGCACGACCGCTCAGCAGAAAGTTGTCGAACAATTTATCAACGGCACTTGCGCAATGATGTGACCCCTGCTTGAATCAGGACGTCGGCCGAATTGTGACCGATGAGTCACCCCATACTTCTAAGAAACTTTTTGCCGGTAGGAACCCAAGGGTTCCGGCCTCACCCGGCAGACTGCCCGCCAATAACAATACCCGTCGACCGGACTGCAATGGATCGACATGGGCCTCTCAAATTCCAGGCGTATGCCTACCTGTCACAAAGCTCGTGCAATCTCTATTTGCGCGCATACCCGCTTGCCAGGAGTCTTATGACATGAGGCCAGAAATCGCTGTGCTGGATATACAGGGTCAGTACCGGGTTTACACGGAGTTCTATCGCGCAGACGCCGCAGAGAAGACCATTATTCTGGTCAACGGCTCGATGGCCACGACTGCGTCGTTTGCACAAACCGTGAAAAACCTCCATCCGCAGTTCAACGTCGTCTGCTACGACCAGCCCTACGCGGGCCGGTCAAAAGCCCACAACCTGCATGAGAAAATGCTCACCAAGGAAATCGAAGGGCAGATCCTGCTGGAGCTGATCGACCACTTCGCCGCCGAGCACGTGCTGTCTTTTTCCTGGGGGGGCGCCGCGACCATGATGGCGTTGTCGCAACGGCCACGGCGCATCGAAAAAGCCGTGATCAGCTCGTTCTCCCCGGTGATCAACGCGCACATGCTCGACTACCTCGAGCGCGGCGTCGAACACCTCGGCAACCTGGACCGCGACCGGGTCGGGCACCTGGTGAACGACACCATCGGCAAACACCTGCCGTCGCTTTTCAAGCGCTTCAACTATCGCCACGTCAGCTCCCTGGCCGAGCATGAGTACGGGCAGATGCACTTCCACATCAACGACGTGCTGCACAGCGACCGCCAGTGCTACCTGCACGCGGCGAAAAAAATCGATGTGCCGGTGCTGTTCCTCAACGGCGAATGGGACGAATACACCGCCGCCGACGACGCCCGGTTGTTCGCCGGCCACGTGCAACACAGCACGTTCAGCACCCTTCAGGCCACCGGCCACTTTCTCGACATGGAGCACAAAGCCGCCTGCCGAGACAGCCGCAACGCACTGATGGGGTTCCTGAAACCAGCGCAACACGAAAGCCGACCGCGTTACCACAACGTCCAGGAACACCATGCATTGGCAAGCTGAAGTAGCGTCATCGCGAGCAAGCCCCGCCCTGCAGCATTAAACGTATTGCGCAGGCGCGAGGCTTGCCCGCGATCGACCGTCACGGGTTCCACGCGTTGTTGATACATCCGGGTTAAACCCGCCCCACGTAAAGAAAAACTTCAAATCGCCGGCCGTATCTGGTACAAAGTCACCGCTCTGAGCGGGTGTCGTATAATGGCATTACTCCAGCTTCCCAAGCTGATAACGAGGGTTCGATTCCCTTCACCCGCTCCAATCGAATTCAGTCTCACGTCAGGATGGTTTTGACGGGGGATATAGACACAGAAAAAACCGGCCTTGATGGCCGGTTTTTTTGTGCCCGGGATTTGGTGGGTTTTGCTTCTTCAGTCATTCCGCCATCTTCCCTCATCGATTAGCAAGTGCCCCTGGGCGATAGCGTCTATCCTGAGACCTGTTAGCGTTTTTTTCGAAAAACATAGATTTGTTATCAAATTCAATCCGACATTAGTGTTTTCACCGTTTCGAAATTAGCGTTTTCGCATCTTTTGCGTATAGATCCCGGTACGCGAATAAAGAAACCGTAGAGCGACGTTGAGCCCGGCAATTGATCCCTTATTCTCCCGGCTCACCCTTCGCCCCGAGATCAACATGCACAATTCAGAGTTGGGAATCATGATCATTTCATTGATCGGGTTGTTCGGCTTTGCCTCCTTTGCCTTTGAGTACTTGAGTGCCCGGCGCTCAAAAAAGAACAAGCCACAGTGATTTTTCCAAACCGTAAAAAGGGGCAGATAACGCTCATCAACTGTCCCTTTTTTGCATCAGCGGGTCGCGACGATAAACAGTCGCGGGAATGGCAACAGTACCGAACCATCGGTCAAGGCCGGATACGCCCGTTCGATAGCCGCCTGATACTGCTTCAGATACTGCACCCGTTCCGCCTCATCCAGCGGATCGAGGAACGGCCGCAAACCGCTGCCCTTGAACCACTCCACCACACCAGACGCACCGCCCGCGAGGGGATGATGGTAGGTGGTGCGCCACACATCGACGCGGGTGCAGCAGGCTTTGAGTATCGAGTAGTAACCGCTGGCACTTTCCATCTCCGTGCGCTGCCCGGCAGCGCCTGCCAGTTTTCCCACCCATGGACCGTCCGCGGCCACATCGCGCATCAAGCGATGTGAAGGTTCATTGAGGTTGTCAGGCATCTGGATCGCCAGGCTGCCACCCGGTGCCAATTTATTCACCAATGACGGCAGCAACGCTGCGTGATCGGGCACCCACTGCAACACCGCGTTGGCGAAAATCACGTCGAACGGGCCGCTGTCGTTCCAGGTGTCGATATCGGCAACATCGAACTGCACATTCGGCAGGCGCTTGCGCGCGGCCTCGATCATGTCGGTCGAACTGTCCAGCCCGCGCACCGTGGCGTTGGCAAAACGCTCGACCAGCAACTCGGTGGAGTTACCGGGGCCGCAACCGATATCAATGGCCGAATGCACGTCCCCGGCGGGGATGGCCGCCAGCAGGTCACGGGCGGGACGGGTGCGCTCATCTTCAAAAGCGACGTACTGCTTGGCGGACCAACTCATTGCGTTCTCCTGTCGGTGTATCGTTCTGGCCGAGGTCAGCAACCGGATCGCTACGATACCTCGACTGGAAGGCATTGCCCTATCCCGACCTTTGGTGGAGTGCGTTGAGCTTTCCCTTGACCTGCTGACGCTCAACTTTTGGCCTGCAACGCCTTGGCCATTTGCAGATGATTGTGCAATTTAGGCAGGGTTTCCTCGGCGAATGCCTTGATTTGCGGTACGTCGGTGGTCTGCGCTTGCTGCTGCAACTGATCGATGGCTTCCTGCGTGGTCTTCACTTGACTGGCTGTATAGGCCTCATCGAAGGTCGCCCCATCCATGACTTGCGGCATCAGGGCTTTGGCCTTTTCGACAATTTCTTCCCGCGGGGCCACCGGCAAATCCAACTGTTTGGCGATTTTCGCCAGGTGCTGGTTCGCAGTGGTGCGGTCGTTGATGACGACGATGGTGTAGTCCTTGACTTCCCTGGACTCGGATTTCTGGTGTGCCAGGCGACTCGCTTCAATGTCGGCGATACCTTTTGCCGAGGCCTCGTCGATGAATTCGGCGGGGGACTGGGCAAAAGTGCTGCTGGCTGACAGGCCCAGTAACATGGCAAAACTGGCATTGCATAATCGGGTGGCCATGCGGTTCATGGTCGCGCCCTCCTTTTTCCAATTCAAACGGGAGCTTTCGCCCCCGCCTCTCAATCAAAACCACCTGCATCCATTAGCGGGATTTCTGACCGCCCTTGCGGCCCATGTCGGGTTTCGCCGGGTCTTTATCGACGGTCGTGGTGGTGGTTTTCCCACCCTTGCGACCCGCTTCAGAGACCTTCGTTCGGTCCTTGGCGAAGTTTCCCGAGTTCGAGTTTCTTGAGTCAGGCATGATTCTCTTCCTCTTGGTGATGATCGCGGCGAGCCTGCGCCCGCATAGAATCTGAATTTGCGCGTCGCAAAAGGTTTAGAGAATTGCGTGGATAACACGACGAACGGTGCCCGGCTGTCAGACCATTCGCAGGTGATGTTCGCGTTTGGCGCAATACATCGCCTCGTCGGCATGCCGGAACAACTGCTTTTCTTCGGTGCCGTGATCGGGGTATCGGGCGACGCCGATACTTGGCTGGATACTCAGGTTATGCCCGTCCAGACGCAGGGGCTGGGCCAGGACCTGACGGATTTTTGCGACCACGATATCGGTGTCTCCCGAGGCGTGAATGCTGTGCAGCAGCACCACGAACTCATCGCCGCCAATGCGGGCCACCGTGTCGGTTTCCCGCACGCAGCCCTTGAGCCGGTTGGCCACTGCCTGCAGCAGCATGTCGCCAACCGCGTGGCCATGGGTGTCATTGACTTGCTTGAAGCGGTCGAGGTCGACGTACAACAGCGCCATGTACCCGCCGTCCTCACGGGCCAATCGCAGTGACGCCTTGAGCCGGTCGCGCAGCAGCTCACGGTTGGGTAACTGGGTCAGTTGGTCGTACTGGGCCATGTGTTGCAGGCGGGCGTGCAATTGCTTGCGCTCGATGGCGGTCGCGATCTGGGCACAGACGTATTGCAGCAGTTCCATGTCTTGCTCGGTGTAGCGTTCACCGCCCGGAATGCTTTTGACGATCAATGCGCCGATGGTGCCGTTTTGCGAGTTCAGCGGCACACCCAGCCAACAGGGTGCGTTCTGCCCGGTTACCAGCACTTCGAAGCCGGCAGGCGGTGTGCTCTGGTCCGGGGTCAGCAGGATCGGCTGCCCCGTGCGGATCACTTCGGTGCACAGGCGCCCGGTGATGGTTCCGGGTTGTTCGGGCTGTGGCTCGTGGTCATCGACGTGATAAGGGAAATTCAGTTGCGCGCAGTGCTCGTCGTACAGCGCCACGGAAAAATTCAGTGCCGGCAGCCATTCGCCAATGATCAAGTGGATGCGCTTGAACAACGCCAGCAGATCCTCTGCCGCATGGGCCGCCTCGGAAATCGCATACAACGCGGCCTGCCGGGATTCGGCCTGCTTGCGTTCGGTGATGTCGCGAGCCACCGCGATGCGCAACTGGTCGACCTCGGACCAGCGTGCCGACCAGAGGATGTGCACCACGCGGCCATCCTTGCGCAGGTAGCGGTTTTCGAAGTTGAGCTTGGGCTCGCCGCCCATGATTTCCCGGGCAGCGTCGAGGGTGCGCTGGCGATCGGCCGGATGCACCATGTCGATCATCGGCTGGCCGATCATCTCATCGGCGCTGTAGCCGAATATGCGCTCGCACGCCGCACTGACAAAGACGAAGCGGCCCTGTTTATCCACCGCACAGACGGCGTCCAGCAACAGATCGATATAGCTCGCCAGCGGCGCGGAATTTCGGTTTTCCATGGTTCAGCGTGGGTGCCCCGATAATGCAGCGCTCTTAAATCATCCCTGCCCCGTCAGCCTTGCATCCCTGTGATCATATTCAAGCCTTGTCCGGCATCAGCCCCGGCAACGCATGGACCAGCGCATTGATGGCGAAACCGATGAACATTACCCCGCACAACCGGGTGATTGCCAGTTCATGACGCTGGTACAAGGTACGCACTCGCCGTGCACCGACGATGCCGATGAGAATAGCGTAGGCGAGCAACCCGCCGACGAAGCTCAGGCCGATCAGTGTCGGCAGCATTGACCAGTGGAGCAGTTCCGCGCGGCTCGACAACAGCGCCGTGAACGTCGCCACCGCCACCGGATAGGCCTTGGGATTGGTCAGGCCAAACAGGATGCCGTGCCAGAACGGCTGCCGCGCCGCACCCTGCGGCGCATCACCGCTGCTGCGCCGCGCGCGCACCGCACGCCAGCCGAGCCAGAACAGGTACAGGCCGCTGAGCACACCAAGCACGTCGAACGCCGTACTGCCGATCTCCCGCGCACCGACAATCGCGATCAGCGCCGTGCCGCACCAGACCACATCGCCGAGCAAATGCCCGCACAGAAACCCCGCCCCGGCCCGTCGCCCATGGGCTGCGCCAATGCCGAACACCGCCAGCACACCCGGCCCCGGGGTGATGCCGTAGATAAAACCCGAGGCAAGCACGGCCATTAGCAACGATGGGGTCATGGGGAGTCCTTTTGAACGGCTTGGTGAATGGTGGCCAGTCTATATCAGGTCCTCAACTGCCGACTGCCTGATCGCGACAGAAAGCAGTCAACGGTGGGTCCCCTGCATGATCCGCTCATTCAACCAGTTCAACGCCTGATCCCCGCCTCGCCGCTTGTGCCAGACCAGTACGAAGGTGAACGACGGGATGTGAAACGGCGGTGACACGACGACCAATGAGGACTCATCGATATCGCGCAAGCCCCGGGACGCGACGGTAAGGATCAGGTCGGTGCCACTAATGAGTTCCGGGGCCACGCTCCAGTGCGGCAGGCTGATGGCGACGCGGCGGCGTTCACGCAGGGCGGTCAGGGCCCGCTCGATTTCCGGGGTGCCGCTGCCGCGCATCTCCAGCAGGACGTGAGGCCGTGCCAGATAGGTGGGCAGGTCGAGCACACCGTTGGCGGGCAAGCTTTTGCGGTCTACCAGGCAGGCGTAGTGCTCTTCGAACAGCGGGGTGCTGCGCAAATCATTGGGCATCTCCGGGAACACACCGATGGCGACATCAATGTCACCGTTGAGCACCCCGTCGAGCATGCCTTCGCGGCTGCCGTGGCTGATTTGCAGGTCGATGCCCGGCGCTTCGTGGCGCAACGTACGAATCAGTCCCGGCAGGACAATGGCGGCGCCATAGTCGGACATCGCCAGGCGCAAGGTGCGCTGGGTGGTCGCGGGATCGAAGGCATTGGGCGCCAGCAGCGCTTGCACCTGGGCCAGGGCTTCGGCCAGCGGCGCCACCAGTTCCAACGCTCGCGGCGTCGCTACAAGCCCGGCCCCGGCGCGCACCAGCAGCGGATCGCCGAGCAGATCGCGCAACCGAGCCAGCGCATGACTGACCGCTGGCTGGCTCAAATGCAGACGCTCGGCCGCCCGGGTCACATGTTGCTCGCTGAGCAAAGCGTCAAGGATCACCAGCAAGTTGAGGTCGATTCGGCGTAGATCATTCATTTGCTGCATGTTCTGAATAACAAAACGGAATTTAAATCTGCGTGACGAATACCCTAGAGTCCAGCAAAACCTGTTGGAGATCGATCATGAGTACGTTGCATTGGGCCGGTTGGTTGCTGCTGGCCGCATTCGCCGGGGCGGTGGTGCCGTTTCAGAGCGCAATCAACGTCAACCTGGGACGCGGCTTGGGTCATCCGTTGTGGGCGACGCTCGCCTCGTTGCTGGTGAGTGTTGCGGTGTTGTTGCCGATCATCGTTGCGATGCGTTTACCGTTGCCGTCTCTGGCATTCATCAGCCAGGCGCCGCTCTGGATGTGGGCAGGTGGCGCTTTTGGGGTGTGCTTTATTTCGCTGGCATTGGTGCTGCTGCCCACACTCGGTGCCGCGGGGTTCATGGCATTGGCGCTGGCGGGTCAAGTGGTGGCGTCGTTGTTGCTGGATCACTTTGGCTGGTTTGGGTTGGTGGAGCGGCCAATCAGCTTGCCCAAGGTGTTTGGGGTGGTGCTGTTGATGGCCGGGGTGGTGTTGATTCAATTTTTTGATGCACCGGCCAAAGGTTTGGCGACGGCGGGTTGAGGGGGCAACTGAAAGTGCGATGGCGCTTTTCAGGCCGCCATCGCGGGCAAGCCCGCTCCCACAGGAGGTAAGCGGTCATTGTGGGAGCGGGCTTGCCCGCGAAAGCGATTTGTCTGACACCGCAGCTATCAAGCCTTATCCAGAGTCCGCAACTTCTGCGGCAACCCCCACAGCAACAGCGCCACGGCAATCAGCGCGCAAACACCAATGACATACAGCGCCGGCGTGGTACTGCCGGTCAGGTCCTTGATCCGGCCGACCATCACCGGGCTGACAATGCCGCCGAACTGGCCCAGGGTGTTGATCACTGCGATCCCGCCGGCAGCCCCCGCACCAGCTCCGGCCAGCAGTTTCGGCGGCAGGGTCCAGAAGCTCGGGATGGAGGCGATGATCCCGGCACCGAGCAGGCCCAACGCAACAATCAGGAAAGTCGTGTGGCTGGCGAAGATCCCCGCACAGAAGAACCCGACCGCACCGACTGCCACCAGACCGGCGACATACTTGCGCCGCTCGCCGGAAGCATCGGACAGGCGTCCGATCACCACCATGCTGATGGCGCCGCAGATGTACGGGATGGACGTCAGCAAGCCGATCATCACCGGACTTTCGGTGCCGGCGCTGCGGATCAGTTGCGGTGCCCAGAAATTCAAGCCGTAGGACGCCACCTGAATCAGGAAATAGATCAGCCCCAATGTCAGGAAACCCGGGATCCGCAGGGCGGCGAGCAGCGAACCGCCGCTCTTGTGCGGCTCATGCTGAGCGATGCGGCTGGCCAGCAGGGTCTTCTCCGAAGGCGTCAGCCAATGGGCGTCTTCGATACGGTCCTTGAGCAGGGTCAACACCAGCAAACCGAGGCCGATGCATGGCACGCCACCGAGCAGGAACAGCCAGTGCCAGCCACGCATTTGCAGCACGCCGTCGAGGTGTTGCAGCACCAGGCCGGAGAACGGCGCGCCCACCAGGCCGGCGAACGCCGACGACAGGAACAGCATCGAGGTGATGCGCCCGCGATAGTGCTGCGGGAACCACAGGGTCAGGTAATACAGCACGCCCGGGGCGAAACCCGCCTCCATCGCGCCGATCACGAAGCGCAGCACGTAGAACTGCCATTCGCTGTTGACGAACACCATGGCCGCCGTGGCCAGCCCCCAGGACATCATGATCCGGGCGATCCAGCGCCGGGCACCGACCTTGTACAGCATCATGTTGCTCGGCACTTCGAAGATCACATAGCCGACCACGAACAACCCGGCGCCGAGGCCGTACGCGGTGTCGCTCAGGCTCAGGTCGGTCTGCAGCTGAAACTTGGCGAAGCTGATGTTGATGCGGTCGAAAAAGGCGAACAGGTAGCAGACCATGATCAGCGGCATCAGGCGCCAGGCGACTTTGCTGACCAGGGCTTTTTCGGTGTCGTGGCTAACGGACGGGCTCACGCCCGCCTCCAGTGCATTGAGGCTCATTGTGGTTCTCCAGGCGGACTTCCCGTGGGTGTCCGATTGTTTTTGTTGTCTGGTCAGGTGTGATGTTTTTTCTGTAGGAGCCGGCTTGCCGGCGAAGCGGCGTGTCAGTCGACATTGATGTGGAATGGGCTGGCCTCATCGCTGGCAAGCCAGCTCCTACAGTTTCGTTCGGTGTATCAAGAAGGGTTCGGATGCAGGTCGCAATTGCGCCCGGCCTTGGCCAGTTGACCGGGCACCTCGTGACCGAGCAGCGCCGGCAGTCCTCGCGACAGTTTCAGCAGCAGCGGCAAATCGATACCGGTGTGAATGCCGACTTCATCGCACAGGTTCACCAGATCCTCGGTGCAGATGTTCCCCGATGCTCCCGGTGCGAACGGGCAGCCGCCGAGGCCGCCGAGGGCCGCGTCGAAGCGCCGGGCACCGGCCTCGTAAGCGGCCAGCACGTTGCACAGGCCAAGGCCGCGAGTGTTGTGAAAATGCAGGGTCAGGTCTGATGGAGAGACCCTTTGCAGCACCCGGCGCACCAGCCGGTCGACCTGACGCGGGTTGGCCATGCCCGTCGTATCGGCCAGGGTAATGCCCCGGATGCCGAGCTCCTGATAGGCCTCGACGATTTGCAGTACGCGGTCCTCATCGATCTTGCCTTCGAACGGGCAGCCGAAGGTGGTGGCGATGCTGGCGTTGAGTCGCACAGGGCTATCGCCAACGAAGTGCACAATCTCGCCGAACGCCGCCAATGAATCTTCGCAACGCATGCGCATGTTCGCCAGGTTGTGGGTCTGGCTGGCGGACATCACCAGGTTCAGCTCATCGGCCCTGCACGCCAGTGCCCGTTGTGCGCCCTTGAGGTTGGGGATCAACGCGACGTAGATCACCCCAGGTTGCCGGGTGATGCCCTTGAACACCGACTCGCCATCGCGCAGTGCCGGTATGGCTTTGGGCGACACGAACGAACCGGCTTCGATACGGCTGAATCCGGCCTGCGACAGCTGGTCGATCAAGGCAATCTTGTCGTGGGTTTCAACCCAGGTCGGCTCGATTTGCAAACCGTCGCGCGGGGACACTTCCTGCACGATCAGGTGGTCGGAATAATCGCTGATCATTGCACCACCCCTTCGACTTTCAGGCGTTCGATGTCTGTTGCAGTCAGGCCCAATTGCGCGAGGATGCCGTCGGTGTGCTGGCCCAGCCCGGGGCCGGACCAGTTCACGCCGCCGGGGGTCTCGGAGAGTTTCGGCACGATGCCCGGCATCTTCACCGTGGCGCCACCGGGCAGCTCGGCATTGAGCAGCATGTCCCGCGCCTGATAGTGCGGGTCGGCAACGATGTCGGCCACCGAGTAGATGCGTCCGGCCGGGACTTCGGCAGCTTCCAGCGCGGCCAACACCTCGTCGATGGGCAGGCTGCTGGTCCAGTGGGTGATGGCGGCGTCGAGCAGATTGCTTTTGGCTGCACGCCCGTCGTTGTGGGCGAACTCCGGCGCTTCGGCCAGATCGGCGCGACCAATGGTTTGCATCAGGCGCCGGTAGATCGGGTCGCTGTTGCCGGCAATCACCACGTAGGCGCCGTCGGCGGTCAGATAGGTATTGGACGGCGCGATCCCCGGCAAGGCACCACCGCTGCGTTCACGCACATGGCCAAGCATGTCGTATTCCGGCACCAGGCTTTCCATCACGTTGAACACGCTTTCGGCCAGGGACACATCAACGACTTGCCCGCCGCCCTGCCCGGTCTTGACCCTTAGCAGCGACATCAGCGCGCCGATCACCGCATGCAGCGAAGCCAGGGAATCGCCAAGGCTCACACCAACCCGCGCCGGCGGCGAACCGGGCGTGCCGGTGGTGTAGCGAATCCCGCCCATGGCCTCGCCGATGGCACCGAAACCCGGACGATCGCGGTACGGGCCGGTCTGGCCGTATCCGGAAATCCGCACCAGCGTCAGGTTGGGGTTGAGCGCGTGCAGCACGTCCCAACCGAGGCCGAGTTTTTCAAGGGCGCCGGGGCGCAGGTTCTCGATCAGCACATCGGCGCTGGTCGCCAATTGCTTGACCAGTTCGATGCCTTCCGGGGATTTGAGGTTCAGCGCCAGGGACTTCTTGTTGCGTGATTGCAGGTACCACCACAATGAGGTGCCTTCGTGCAGCTTGCGCCATTTGCGCAGGGGATCGCCCTGGCCCATGGCTTCGATCTTGATCACCTCGGCGCCGAACTCGGCGAGCATGCGCGCGGCAAACGGCGCGGCGATCAGCGTGCCGATCTCGATCACTTTGATCGCACTCAAGGGGGCAGTCATCGCGGGGTACCTCTTGTTCTTGGAATATGAGCCAAGGCTAGAGGACAGGGGACTCGGGAATCCAACCTTCAGTTGGCAACGGGCGTTCGCGAAATGCGAACGCCCGCGAAATTCTTCGCGACCTCAGGACCGCCATCGCGGGCAAGTCGGATCGCCGCACCGCCGCTCCCACAGGTTCTGTGAACACCACAGTACACTGTGGGAGCGGGCTTGCCCGCGATAGGGCCGGTGCAATCAACCGGGATCTGTCAGGCTGAACCCCGCAAATGCTCAAACAACATCCGGCTCACCGGCGACAGCAACGCCTCATCCCGCACCACCAGAATCAACGCCCGGTCCGACCATTCGTCCGTCAACGGCACCGCGTGCAAACCCAGCGCCCGGCCAAACAATTCATAGGCCCGCTGCGGCAGGATGCCGATCCCCATGTTGGCCTGGATCATGCGACACATGGCATCGAACCCAGGCACATGAATGCGCACCCGCAACACCTTGCCGGCCTGGCGGGCGGCGGCGTGGGTGCGCATGTTGATCGAACTGGCGGCATGCAACCCGACGTAATCGCTGTCCAGCGTATCGGCGAAAGCCACGCTCGAGCGGCTCGCCAATGGATGATGCGGCGGCATCAACACCACCAGTTTGTCCTGGCGGTACAGCACGCTGTGCAGGCCCTTGATGTCGCTGTCGATGGAGCAGATGCCGAGGTCGGCCACCCCGTCGAGCACACCCTGGATCACCCCGGCGCTGGGGCGTTCTTCGAGGTCGGTCTTGACCTGAGGATGACGCTCGGAAAAGTCCCGCAGGTCCTCGGGCAAAAACTGAATGATCGCCGACAGGTTGGCGAGCATCCGCACATAGCCGCGCACACCGTGGCTGTGCTCGCCCAGTTCAAGGCCCATTTTCTCGACGTTGAACAACATCTGCCGGGCATGGTGCAGCAGCGTTTCACCGGCCGGCGTCAGGGACATGCCCTTGGCCTGGCGCACGAACAGGCTGATACCCAGCGCCTCCTCCAGCTCCATCAAACGCTTGCTCGCCGCCGAAACGGCAATCGCTTCGCGCGACGCCGCACGGGTCAGCGTGCCCTCTTCATGGACGGCGACGAACAGTTGCAGAGTGATCAGGTCGAGACGGCGGATCAGGCTTTTTTGCAGCATCGGGTACTCGGCGAAGTCGGCTCAGGCGAAGTCGCAGCATAGCGTTCTTCACCCGAGTCGTGCCGTGGTCCGGGCACCCGGTCGTGATAAAGTCGCCGCCCATAGACTTTTTGCCGTGAGACGAAGACCGCAATGACCGATTTCCAGGATGTCGATGCCCAACTTGAAGACTGGAACGCCTTGCGCAGCACCACTTCGTTCAGTGGTTTGCTGGTGGGCAACGGTGCCAGCCGCGCGGTGTGGGACGATTTCGGCTACGAGTCGCTGTTCGAAAACGCACGCACCGTTGAAGAAAAACCCCTGAGCCCGTCCGAACTCAGTGTGTTCGATGCGATGCAAACCCGCAGTTTCGAGCAGGTTCTGAGCGCGTTGAAAACCACCAGCCGGGTCAACAAGGCCCTAGCTGTCAGCTCCGCCGCCCCGCGCAATCGCTACTACGCGATCAAGGAAGCGCTGATCAATACCGTGCATGCGGTGCATATCCCGTGGAGGCTGGTAGTGCCATCGACGCTGGCAACCGTCCATCAGGAACTGGCCAGCTACCGCACGGTGTTCACCACCAATTACGACCTGCTCAACTACTGGGCGGTGCAACACCAGCCCGAGGCGATCACCGATCTGTTCCAGGGTGCCGAACCCGCTTTCGACCTGAGCGATACGGCCACCGACAAAACCCGCTTGCTGTACCTGCACGGCGGTCTGCATCTGGTGCGCAACCAGGACGGCACGGCGCGCAAGCTGATGTCGACCGAGGGCACGTTGCTGGGCAATTTCGCCATCAACAACACGATCAAGACCCTCGACGACGTGCCGCTGTTCGTCAATGAAGGCCCGAGTACGGACAAGCTCAAGACCATTCGCAGTTCGGACTACCTGTCGTTCTGCTACGAGCAGTTACTCGGTCACGGCCAGGCGCTGTGCATCTTCGGCCATGCGCTGGGGGAGCAGGACAGCCACATCATCCACGCCTTGCGCCTGGCGAAACCGCAGGTGGTGGCAATCTCGATTTACCCGCGCAGCAAGGCGTTCATCCAGCACCAGAAGCGGCATTACGCGAAAGTGTTCGAGGGGACGGGGGTGGAGTTGCGGTTTTTTGATTCGAAGAGCCATGCGCTGGGTGGCCCGAAGCTGGCGGTTCCGGTCGAGGTTTAGTCCAAAACCTGTAGGAGCCGGCTTGCTGGCGAAGCGGTCTTGAGCTTTACATTGCCCCTTCGATCGCCATCGCTGGCAAGCCAGCGCCTACAAGGGATTGGTAGTGGGATCAAAGCACCGGCAACGTCTTGTCCTTGATCACCTTGGTCGAGCCGTTGGCCTTCACGCTGGCGATGCCTTTCTCCATGGCGGCATCGGAGGAATAGGCCTCGCTGCTGCCGATGATCTCGTGGTTACCCGCCTTGAGGTTGAAATACGGATGGCCATCCTTGGTGGTTTTCTTCTCGTAACGCTCATCCAGCGGGCTGTTGGCCTGGACCGAGGCGATGCCTTTGTCGGCGGCGGCGTGGGTGGTGTACAGCTCGCTGGTCAGGATAGTCTCGGCGTTGGCCGCCTTGAGGACAAACCTGAACTGGCCATTGCTGCTTTTGCTCACTTCATACCATCCGGACATGCTTTTTCTCCTGGGCGATTGAGAGATTGCGCGCTTCACAGTAAAGACCAGCCCGGGATTTCTGTCGCCTGTACGGCCCCCTTCGCGGGCAAGCCCGCTCCTACAGGGATTACGCTGAACCCGTGGGAGCGGGCTTGGTCCGGGCGGCGATCCGACGAAAAGGTCGACGCAGTTTTGACTACTTCACCACCGCCCGCACCACCGACAACTCCGGCACCTGAGCCCGCCGCTGACTCAGATACCGCGTACAACTCACCCGCAGGAACGAGGCGAAATTGACCACCTCGCCGCGATAGTCCATCACTTCTTCATACAGCTTGGCGATCAACTGATTGGTGGTCATGCCGTCGACCTCGGCGATTTCGCGGAGGATGTCCCAGAACTGATTTTCCAGGCGCAGGGTGGTGACCACCCCGCAGATGCGCAGCGAACGGGAGCGCGATTCGTAAAGAATCGGGTCGGCTTTGACGTACAGCTCGCACATGGACATGTCCCTCGTTACAGCGTGATTTTTGTACCCAGCAACCCCAGGAAACCGGCCAGCCAGTTCGGGTGTGCAGGCCAGGCCGGAGCCGTGGCCAGATTGCCCTGAACGTGGCCGTCCGTCACCGGAATATCGATATACGTACCGCCCGCCAGCCGCACTTCCGGAGCGCAGGCCGGATAAGCGCTGCATTCGCGACCCTCGAGAACACCCGCTGCCGCCAGCAGCTGCGCGCCATGGCACACGGCGGCGATCGGTTTGCCGGCCTTGTCGAAGGCTCTCACCAACTCCAGGACTTTTTCGTTCAGCCGCAGGTATTCCGGCGCACGACCGCCAGGCACCAGCAACGCGTCATAATCCTTGGCGTCGACTTTGGCGAAATCGAAATTCAGGGCGAACAGGTGACCTGGTTTCTCGCTGTAGGTCTGGTCCCCTTCAAAGTCATGGATCGCGGTGCGCACGGTTTTACCGGCTGCCTTGTCCGGGCATACGGCGTGAACCGTATGACCGACCATTTGCAGGGCCTGGAACGGCACCATCACTTCGTAGTCTTCGACGTAATCGCCGACCAGCATCAGGATTTTTTTTGCGGCCATGGGGAGCACTCCTCTGATAACAATAAAAATCAACCATCACATAATAGTCAAATCTCGAATTTGCGCGACAACTACCACCCCTTACTTCTCAGACAACTATTTCAACCAAAAAGCGCATTGAAAAAAATCGAAACACCAAACAACACGACCAGCAAATCAAATCAATCAATACTCACAAAACTCAACTTAGAAGTTGATAAATACAAACAGCCATTCCAAGGAAAAATCATGAGTACTGACACTTCAATCTCAACATCCGAAACAACACGCACGCCAAGCTATAAGTTAAACAGTTGGATGGGAGATCTTCATTCCCGTATCGGCCACCTTAGAATCGGCCAGCTCAGCCTGGCAGGCGCCCATAACAGCGGAATGGATAAAGAAGCACCTTATTGGAATTCCTACATCACCTGTCAGGATCGCAGCTTTCGCCATATGCTCGACAACGGCATTCGATCCTTCGACTTCCGTATCAGATGGTACTTCGGTAGAGGAGAAGACAGTGATGCCTTTTACTTCTTTCACAAACAGGACTCCGGCAGAACTTTCAAGGAAGCGATGCTTGCCCTGAATTATTTCTGGCTGGAAAACAGGGGTGAACTGATTATCATCGACCTGCAGAAAATCGTCTCTTCAAGCAACAGAGCAGTACCTTATCGATCGCTCTATAATGCAATCATGCGTGATCACGGATGGAAGTTATTGCCACGCTCTGCAGCGTCCTTATCAATTGATCAAATCAAAAAACAATATCCTGGACGACACCTGATTATTGCAGCGCCGACTGAACTGGCTAACCTGGACACTACTTATTTCTGGGAAAGAATCACCGGCAGATGGATCGGGAAAGATCTCAGCAATGCCACAGAGCTGAAGGCATACATCACCGAGGTCATGCGTAATCCACCGTCAAATAGCATGCCCTGGTCGATGTCCGCGACAACTTACAATTGGCTTGGGCCAGGCCACATTGGAAACGAACTCAGCAGCTGGTACAGCACCCATGGCGAGTGGCAACAAAAGAGCAGCATCATCAGCTTCGACTTTTGCACCCGCACAAACTTTGTTCACAACTGCATTCAGTCGAACCTGACCAAGAAATAAAGGACCTCCCCCCCAGTCTGAAAGCAGAAAAAGCAGCGAATGATCCGTACAGCGATGGGCGATGCCCGTAACTGTACGGATAACTCTGCACTCAGCTGTAACAGGGCGTTGCCAATGGTTTGTGGCTAGATGAAGGCACTGTCACCTCGATTCTGGTTGCCATCATGTCTTCACGCGAGAACACCGGCATGGCCCTGGGCCTGCTCGGGGTTGTGATCTTCAGCCTCACCCTGCCCTTCACTCGCATCGTGGTGCAAGAACTGCATCCGTTGCTCAATGGCCTCGGCCGCGCGCTGTTCGCGGCGATTCCGGCAGCGGCGCTGTTGCTCTGGCGACGGGAGAAGTGGCCGACCTGGCAGCAAGTCAAAGGTCTGAGCCTGGTGATCGCCGGGGTGATTCTCGGTTTCCCGGTGCTCTCGGCCTGGGCCATGCAAACCTTGCCGGCGTCCCACGGTGCGCTGGTCAACGGTTTACAGCCGCTGTGCGTGGCGCTGTACGCCGCGTGGTTGTCCCATGAGCGACCTTCGAAAGCCTTCTGGGCCTGTGCCGCATTGGGCAGTGCGTTGGTGCTCGGTTATGCACTGATCAGCGGTGCCGGCAGCATTCAGGCCGGTGACTTGCTGATGCTTGGCGCCATTGCAGTGGGTGGGCTGGGGTACGCCGAGGGAGGCCCGACTGGCCAGGGAGATGGGCGGCTGGCAGGTGATCTGCTGGGCGCTGGTGCTGTCGACGCCGCTGCTGATCGGCCCCGTGGTGTACCTGGCGTTGCAGCATCAGGGTGCAGTATCGGCGAAAACCTGGTGGGCCTTTGGCTACGTCTCGCTGTTTTCGCAGTTCATCGGCTTCTTTGCCTGGTACGCCGGGCTGGCCATGGGCGGCATTGCCCGGGTCAGTCAGATCCAGTTGCTGCAGATCTTCTTCACCATTGCCTTCTCGGCACTGTTCTTCGGTGAACATGTGCAGCCGATTACCTGGCTGTTTGCTGGCGGGGTGATCGTGACGGTGATGCTGGGACGCAAGACTGCGGTGCGCCCGGCGCAACCGGGCACATTACCGGCCGGAGTTCAGGTCAAACCTTAGCCGCGAGGTAGCCGTCAGCGCGCAGCAACGTTTCCAGGCAATGCTCGGTGATGTGGTAGAAATCCTTCAGCTCCTGGATTTTCGCCAACAGTTGAGTCGGATCCACCGGCTCGGCGCGCTTGACCGCCAGGATCATCTTGTTCTTGTTGGTGTGGTCCAGTGAGATGAACTCGAACACCTTGGTCTCGTAACCGCAGGCCTCAAGGAACAACGCACGCAAACTGTCGGTGACCATCTCCGCCTGCTGGCCCAGGTGCAAGCCGTATTGCAGCATCGGTTTGAGCAGCGCCGGGCTCTGGATTTGCAGGCGGATCTGTTTGTGGCAGCACGGCGAACACATGATGATCGACGCGCCCGAACGGATGCCGGTGTGGATCGCATAGTCGGTGGCGATATCGCAGGCATGCAGGGCAATCATCACGTCCAGTTCGCTCGGCGCCACGCTGCGCACGTCCCCGCACTTGAACACCAGGCCGGGGTGTTCGAGCCTGGCGGCCGCGGTGTTGCACAGGGTGACCATGTCTTCGCGCAGCTCGACGCCGGTCACTTCGCCTTCGGCCTTCAAGGTGTTGCGCAGGTAATCGTGGATGGCGAAGGTCAGGTACCCCTTGCCCGAACCGAAGTCCGCCACACGCACCGGTTTGTCCAGCGCCAGGGGTGACGAGGTCAGCGCATGACTGAACACTTCGATGAACTTGTTGATCTGCTTCCACTTGCGCGACATCGCCGGGATCAGCTCATGCTGCTTGTTGGTCACACCCAGGTCGGTGAGAAACGGCCGGCTCAGGTCAAGAAAACGGTTTTTCTCACGGTTGTGCTCGGCCGATGGCGCTTCGCGCAATTGCTGAGGTTTGCTCTTGAACAGCGATGACTTGCCCTTTTTGCTGTATTCGAGCTGGGCTTCGTCGGTCAACGACAACAAATGCGCATTTTTGAACGACGTCGGCAGCAGCCCGGCAATGCTCGCCACGCCTTCGGCCAGCGGCAGGTTCCTGGTGATATCGCGAGTCTTGTAGCGGTAGACAAAAGACAGGCAAGGCTGCGCCTTGACCGTCACCGGCTTGATGATGATCCGCTGCAGGTCCGTTTCATCGCCCGCGTACTTGGCCAGCACCAGCTTGATGAATGCATTGTGCTCGAGGCTGGTTTGCAGCAGGTCGATGAACTGGGCGTGATGATCCGGCGCGAGGCTGGCGGGAGTGGCAGTGACGGACATGGAAAAACGGCCTCAGGCGGTGCAGATCAGGGAATGCCGGGTATTTTAGGGGGGATGAGGGTTTTGGGCACGGGGTTATTTCGTGCCAGGTCCCGATGCGCAGCCCAGGACCTGAATTGCCCCCCCTTGATTCTCAGGGTTCCACCAACCGAAGCTTGCGACTGCTCGGCGAGTTGATGATGAATTTGACGATCAATCCCACCGGTACCGCCCAGGTCAGACCATTGGCCGGGTCAGTCACCACGGCGACGGTTTCGGAGCTTGCGGCGAGGTCCAGACGTCGGCGGTCATTACTGGATTTTAGTATTCCATAAGCATGGCTAACCAGCTTTTCCGCCAGATGCATGGGCACATCAATGCCTTCCAGGTGCTTCACTGCACGACAGAACAGCACTTGGTCATCGATAAATCCATCGCTTTCATGCCGAACCAGAAACGCCTGAGCGATGGCCAATAGCTCCTCTTTCAACTCCGTGTTTTCTTCGACTGTATCCATGCTCACGACTGCTGTGGGGTGTCAGCCGACAGTACACTCTGTACAACAGGCCGGGCGGCGCGACGCAAGTCCGGTCCGGCGCACGGCAGACGTACAGAGGGGTTGGGCATTCCACTGGGCGACAGTTCATGGGTCATTTCAAATTCGGCCCGCACCGACCAGCCACAGGCTTCCGATGTGCATTGCAGGTAGGCCACCCGCAGGAAAATATGCCGCCCCTCGCTGGTTCGGATACGCATGCGGTTCAAGCAGTGCGGACATACCATTTTATAAGTACTCATGCTTGATTCCTGGCGGTCATCTGGTGGTAATCGACTGAATCAAACGCAATACTGCTTGAAACATTGGTCTCTGCTGTTCGGTCTAGCGAAAAACATTTGCCCGTCAAAAGGAAGTGCAATGGGTGGATGCGTATTGGGTGTGATCCATGCTCGTAGGAAATCACCCTGATACCATTAGGAAGTTTCGACATCGTATTCTTCTGATTCATAGTTGATGATTGATTACTCACAAGAAAAAAAGTACTCATTACGCATACGTTAGGCACTCGAAAAGCATATGTCAAAAGGAAGAGGCTCAAATTGCGTAGCAAAAAATCACAAGATGTTCTGGCGCGTCTAAAACAGATTACCGGAACAAAAACCGATGCATCCTTATCTTCAGCACTAAAGATCAGCCCGCAAACCCTCAGCAGCTGGAAGGGCCGCGACAGCACGCCATACTCAATATGCATAGAAATCGCCCAGACTCGCGGCATCTCTCTTGACTGGTTGCTACTGGGTGAAGGCCCTATCCGGCGACCAGCACCGACCGGGCCGTTCGAAAGCTCACAGGAAAGCACGACTCGGGAAAACACCATTCTCGCGTTGTGGCGATTGCTCGATGAAGATGACCGTTGCGCCATACAAAACACATTGGAAGAAAAGCGACGCCTGCGTGATCTGGAGCTCAAACTTTCGGAAATGGCCTCTGTCCTTTCATCACTTCAACATCCAAACGAAACGTGAAACCACAGACAGTCTCAAGCTCATTATTTCAACGCGTGCCACAACACCATGATGTTTCCGCCACTACGAATAATGACTGCACATGACAAAACGCTCATGACGGTGTGCCACGGGCTCACCGGTACAAATGCCAGTAGTACATCCATGCCGGCAATGCATGACGCCCCACCGAGCAGACTGGTCAATAGTCCATCGCGCCAACAGTGACGTTCTTCGTCGCGCTGATAACACGCCAGCCTGAGGGCACTCAGTAGATGAGCAACGCCAGTTACAAGAATCAGCGCAACCATTTCATTGCCCATTACCCTCGCCCCCTGAAGTGACGCATGATTTCGCCGAGACCGGCACCATCGATCCACTGCATGATTTTGATACTGATCGGAATCACGATCAGCGCACAGAAAAACGCCGTCACGCCTGTAGTCAGGAAAGGGGCCAGCTGCAGCGCGACAGGCGTAAAAAGATAGCCAACACCTGCCGACAACAACCAGGAGCCCATTCGCTGCCACGCCTTGAAGTTGCCGCGAGTGGTAGTAACCAGCCACGCCCCCAGCGCTGCACCAAACAGTGCCTCGCCATCAATCGCCGGCAACGTTGCGATACCCAGCCCCAACAAAAGCCCGCTGAAACTGTTGTAGGCCGAATCACTCAGATTCATGAACACCTCGCGCAACCGTCTTGCCGATGCTGATGGCACCCAACTCGATGGCTTTGAGCAACGCGGCACTGCGGGAGTTAACGGCGAACTTGCGGCGGATATTGGAGAAGTGGAAATTGACCGTGGATTCCGAGCAATTCTGAATCCGGGCGATTTCCCAGGACGTTTTACCTTTGAACAACCACATTAAGGTTTGCGTCTCCTTCGCGGTCAGTTGCGCCGGTGGCTGATCTTCCTCGCCATCGGGTACTGCATCGGAAAAAGAGTCACACGTTTGATGCTCAGGCATGAAATTCCCTCTACGTCAGAACGCCCGTCACAGAGCGCTAGCTGTTAGAGAGAGATGTTGAAGAGAAGAACGGACTCGGACAACACGTGGCCTTTGTACCCTTGCGCGCGACAAACCGCTCTATATCAAGGGTTAGCCGAGCACCACCAACCGGTTCGGCAACTCATTGCGCACATGGGTCACGGGCACATGCACCTTGAGCAGCTCGCCGCAGGCTTCGATACAACTGACAAACCCTTGCAGCGTCTGCCCCTGCTTCACCTGCTGGGTGAACGTGGCGACGATGGCGTCCCAGTTCTTGTTGTCCAGGCGACTGGATATGCCCTCATCCACCAGGATCTCCACATAACGCTCGGCCTCGGAAACGAAAATCAGCACGCCGGTGCGGCCTTCGGTGTGGTGCAGGTTCTGCTCCAGAAACTGTCGGCGCGCCAGGTTCGAGGCGCGCCAGTGGCGCACCGAGCGCGGGATCAGATGGGTGGTGACTTTCGGCAGACGGAACACCAGGCACAGGACGATGAAGAGGGCCCATTGCACCATCAGCAGGCTGTGCATGGTCAGCCAACCGGTAAGGTAATGCACGATGCCCGGCACCAGCAGCGCCAGCAGGCTGGCCCATAGCAACGGGATGTACGCATAGTCGTCGGCGCGGGCCGCGAGCACGGTCACCAGTTCTGCATCGGTATCGCGCTCGACCCGGGCAATGGCCTCGGCAACTTTGCGCTGTTCGTGTTCAGTCAGTAATGCCATGTCGTGAATTGCCTGCTCGTTTTTATTATCACCAGCCGCCGGACGAACCGCCCCCGCCGAAACTGCCCCCGCCGCCGCTGAAGCCTCCTCCTCCACCGCCGCCAAATCCACCACCGCCAAAGCCGCCCCCGGATCCACCGGAGCCGCCCCGGCCGGCGGGAAGGATACCGAGCATCTGGCACACAAAAACAGTCAGGATGAACAACATCACCAAAAACACCAACAACCCGGGATGCCGCGAGACGAAATCGTCCCCCGGATCGCCCCTGGATTCATACGCGGTCGACGGTTCGTCCAAGGGGTTGCCGCCCAGCACCACCAGCATCGCCGCCACGCCGTCACTGATACCTTTACTGAAGTTGCCGGTCTTGAACGCCGGGGTGACGACCCGGTTGATGATCACCGAACTCTGGGCGTCCGTCAGTCGGTCCTCCAGGCCGTAGCCGACTTCAATGCGCAGTTTGCGCTCGTTGCGGGCGACGATCAGCAAGGCGCCGTTGTTCTTGTCCTTCTGCCCGATGCCCCAGTGACGCCCCAGTTGATAACCGAAGTCGGCGATGTCGGTGCCTTGCAAATCCGGCAAAGTCACTACCACAAGCTGTTCGCCGGTGGCTTGCTCATGGGCCTGAAGTTGCCGGGTGAGTTGCTCGCGCACCGATGGCTCGATCATCTGCGCGTTGTCGACCACCCGTCCGGTCAGCGCCGGGAAGCTCAGCTCGGCCCGGGCCGTGATCGTCACCACCCACAACAACAGCAACAGGCCTGTTTTCAGGACGCGCATGGGCAACCTCTTGCGTGGTGACGCCGATTACCGCTGTTCAGAATTTGACCTCGGGGGCCTTTTCCGCCCCTGGTGTGGCTTCGAAGGTCTCGCGAACCGGCAGATTGCTGTACATCACGCTGTGCCACAGGCGTCCGGGGAACGTGCGGATCTCGGTGTTGTATTTCTGCACCGCGAGGATGAAATCCCGCCGGGCCACGCTGATCCGGTTCTCGGTGCCTTCGAGCTGCGATTGCAAGGCGAGGAAGTTCTGGTTGGCCTTCAGGTCCGGATAACGCTCGGAAACCACCATCAAACGGCTCAAGGCGCCACTCAGTTGATCCTGGGCCTGCTGGTACTGCTTGAGTTTTTCCGGGTTGTCGAGGGTCGAGGCATCCACCTGGATCGACGTGGCTTTGGCCCGGGCCTCAATGACCGCAGTCAATGTCTCTTCTTCATGCCTGGCGTAGCCCTTGACGGTTTCCACCAGGTTGGGAATCAGGTCGGCGCGCCGCTGATACTGGTTCTGCACCTGGCCCCAGGCGGCCTTGGCCTGTTCATCGAGCGTCGGGATGTTGTTGATGCCGCAGGCTGTCAGCAACGTGGCCAGCACCAGCAGCGTGACGACCTGCAAACGCGAACGGTAGGTTGGACTTACATTCATCAGAATGACGCTCCCTTGTACATTTCATGAAAAAACCGACCGTGAATCCTTCTGAGCCGGGTCTTGGGGCATAATCGCCCGCGCCTCTGGATTGCAACGGGCCGATGGGCTAAAAAGAGGCCCTGCGCAAAAACGCATCCGCCCGCTGGCTGTCGTTTTTGGCTCTGGTTTGTTGAGCCGGCACCCGAACAACAATAGACGCTCCCTAAATTTTGGCTGGCCGGCGTGTACATCGCCGTTTGGGCCCTTGAGAAAACTATTCATGAAGAAGCTGTGTTTGCTGGGCCTGTTCGTCAGCCTGGCCAGTCATAACGTATTGGCCGCCACGACCCCCGCACCCCTGGAGAACAAGGAAGCCTTCGTCAGCAACCTGATGAAGCAAATGACCCTCGATGAAAAAATCGGCCAGTTGCGCCTGATCAGTATCGGCCCGGAAATGCCGCGCGAAATGATCCGCAAGGAAATCGCGGCAGGCAACATCGGCGGTACGTTCAACTCGATCACCCGCCCGGAAAACCGGCCGATGCAGGACGCGGCCATGCGCAGCCGCCTGAAGATCCCGATGTTCTTCGCCTACGACGTGATCCACGGCCACCGCACCATTTTCCCGATCCCGCTGGCCCTGGCCTCGAGCTGGGACATGGACGCCATCGGCCTGTCCGGGCGCATCGCCGCCAAGGAAGCCGCGGCTGACAGCCTCGACATTACCTTCGCGCCGATGGTCGACATCTCCCGCGACCCGCGTTGGGGCCGTACTTCCGAAGGCTTCGGCGAAGATACCTACCTGGTGTCGCGCATTGCCGGCGTGATGGTCAAGGCGTTCCAGGGGACTGGCGCGAACGCGGCCGACAGCATCATGGCCAGCGTCAAGCACTTCGCCCTGTACGGCGCCGTCGAGGGTGGCCGCGACTACAACGTGGTCGACATGAGCCCGGTCAAGATGTACCAGGATTACCTGCCGCCGTACCGCGCCGCCATCGATGCCGGCGCTGGCGGGGTCATGGTCGCGCTGAACTCGATCAACGGCGTACCGGCCACGGCCAACACCTGGCTGATGAACGACCTGCTGCGCAAGGAATGGGGCTTCAAGGGCCTGGCGGTCAGCGACCACGGGGCGATATTCGAGCTGATCAAGCACGGCGTTGCCGCCGATGGTCGCGAAGCGGCGAAGCTGGCGATCAAGGCCGGCATCCACATGAGCATGAACGACACCCTGTACGGCAAAGAACTGCCTGGGTTGCTGAAGTCCGGCGAGATCCAGCAGAGCGACATCGACAACGCCGTGCGCGCGGTACTGGAAGCCAAGTACGACATGGGCCTGTTCAAGGACCCGTACCTGCGTATTGGCAAGGCCGAGGATGATCCGGCCGACACCTACGCCGACAGCCGCCTGCACCGTGCCGAGGCCCGTGATGTGGCGCGCCGCAGCATGGTGTTGCTGAAGAACCGGAACGAAACCCTGCCACTGAACAAGACCGCGAAAATCGCCCTGGTCGGCCCGCTGGCCAAGGCCCCCATCGACATGATGGGCAGTTGGGCCGCCGCCGGCAGGCCGGCGCAATCGGTGACCCTGTTCGACGGCATGACCAACGCCCTGGGCGACAAGTCGACACTGATCTACGCCCGTGGCGCCAACATCACCAGCGACCCGAAAATCCTCGGTTACCTGAACTTCCTCAACTTCGATGCGCCGGAAGTGGTGGATGATCCGCGCCCGGCGAACGTGCTGATCGATGAAGCAGTAAAAGCAGCCAAGGAGGCTGACGTCGTGGTGGCAGCAGTCGGCGAATCCCGTGGCATGTCCCACGAATCGTCGAGCCGCACCGACCTCAACATCCCGGAAAACCAGCGCGAGCTGATCCGTGCCCTGAAAGCCACCGGCAAACCGCTGGTGCTGGTGTTGATGAACGGCCGTCCACTGACGATCCTCGAAGAGAAAGAACAGGCCGACGCGATCCTGGAAACCTGGTTCACCGGCACCGAGGGCGGCAACGCCATCGCCGATGTGCTGTTCGGCGACTACAACCCGTCGGGCAAACTGCCGATCACCATCCCGCGTTCGGTAGGCCAGATTCCGACCTACTATAACCACCTGACCATTGGCCGGCCGTTCACCCCGGGTAAACCGGGCAACTACACCTCGCAGTATTTCGATGACACCACAGGTCCCCTGTACCCGTTCGGTTACGGCCTGAGCTACACCGACTTCAGCCTGAGCGACATGGCGCTGTCGTCGACCACGCTGAACAAGACCGGCAAGCTCGACGCCAGCGTCACGGTGAAAAACACCGGCAAGCGTGACGGCGAAACCGTGGTGCAGTTGTACATCCAGGACGTGGCCGGCTCGATGATCCGCCCGATCAAGGAACTGAAGAACTTCCAGAAAGTGATGCTCAAGGCCGGCGAACAGAAGGTCGTGCACTTCACCATCACCGAGGACGACCTGAAGTTCTACAACACCCAGCTCAAGTACGCGGCAGAGCCGGGCAAGTTCAACGTGCAGATCGGCCTGGATTCAGCGGACGTGACGCAGCAGAGTTTTGAGTTGCTGTAACTATTCCAGACACCCAGAAACATTGTGGGAGCTGGCTTGCCAGCTCCCACAATGTTTCTGGGTGTAGCGACTATCCCCGCCGATTCAGCAGATTCACCACCACCCGATCCACCCATCCCCACACCCGCTGCTTGACCCGCCGCCACAGTGGCCGTCGCTTCCATTCTTCCAGGCTGACTTGCTGGCTCAGGGCGAAGTCGTTCTCGAAACTCGCGGCTACCGCTCGGGTCAATCCAGGGTCCAGTGCTTCCAGGTTGGCTTCCAGGTTGAAGCGCAGATTCCAGTGATCGAAGTTGCACGAGCCGATGCTCACCCAATCATCGATCAGGACCATTTTCAGGTGCAGGAAACACGGCTGGTATTCGTAGATCTTCACCCCGACCCTGAGCAGCCGCGGGTAGTAGCGATGGCCTGCGTAACGCACGGATGGGTGATCGGTACGGGGGCCGGTCAGCAGCAAGCGCACATCGACGCCCCGGGCAGCCGCCCGGCGCAGGGAACGGCGGACTTTCCAGGTCGGCAAAAAGTACGGCGTGGCCAGCCAGATCCGTCGATGGCCGCTGTTCAGGGCGCGCACCAGCGATTGTAGAATGTCCCGGTGTTGACGGGCGTCGGCATACGCCACCCGCCCCATACCCTCGCCCTGGGACGGCACACGGGGTAATCGCGGCAAGCCGAAATGCGAGGCCGGTCGCCAGGCACGTCGATGGCGGTTGGCAATCCACTGTCGATCGAACAGCAGCTGCCAGTCGAGCACCAGCGGGCCGGTGATTTCCACCATCACTTCGTGCCATTCGCTGACGTCTTCGCCCGGCGTCCAGAACTCATCCGTGACACCTGTGCCGCCGACCACGGCCAGGCTCTGGTCCACCAGCAGCAGCTTGCGGTGATCGCGGTAAAAGTTGCCGACCCAACGTCGCCAACTCAGGCGATTATAAAAACGCAGCTCCACACCGGTAGACATCAGGCGCTGACGCAAGGCCAGGGTGAAGGCGAGGCTGCCGTAATCATCGAACAGGCAGCGCACCCGCACACCGCGCTCGGCGGCCTGCACCAAGGCCTGGACCATGGCTTCGGCACAGGCGCCCGCCTCCACCAGATACAGCTCCAGCTCGACCTGCTCTTCAGCCCGGGCAATCGCCACCAGCATGCGCGGAAAAAACTGCGGACCGTCGACCAGCAGTTCGAAATGGTTGCCTTCACGCCAGGGAAAAACCGGACCGGCCATGTCAGCGCGCCGTGAAAATCAGTACCGCACCCACCGGTACCGACAGACTGATCGCCGACAGATCGGCCATCTTGCGCAATGCTTCCAGGCCGGGAGCCAAATCGAAATCTTCGGCGTTGATCACCAGCGGCTCGAGGGTCACCACCTGAAAGCGCCGGTCATCCAGACGGGTCGCCAGCAGTTGGGCCTGGTACTCACGCTGTTTGCCGTGCAGGTCGACCTTCAGCGGCAGGCGCAACTCCAGCTGTGCGCCGGGAGCGAGGTCGTTGATCGGGCGCAGATCGATTTTCGTGGTGATCAAGGCGTCGGGAAACCGGTCGATCTGGAACAGTGCCTTGCGCATGCGCTCATCGCGCAACGGAACGCCGCTATTGATCGACTCCAGTTCGACTTCCACCTGCGCCAGCCCCTCGGGATCGACCTTGCCGTGCAGCACCAGAAAACGCTGCACTTCCGAGACATTGGCATTTTTGGTACTGACAAACGACAGGCGCGAAGACTCGCCATCGAGGTACCAATCGGCACGGGCCGACAAAGCGGCGCCAGCCAGCAGCAGGAAGGCGAGGGGTTGGAGGGTGGAGCGCATCAACATAGAGACTCGTGGGGCAGATAAACCTGTGCTGAACCTTAACTGGGTTGTCACAAGTTGCAAACTTTCTATTGCCCTTTGAACTCATTCCCCCTCGCCACAAAAAGCCTTGCCCTCACCCTGGATTCCATTCGTATTCAAGGCTGCAAGCGACAGCCCTGGCGCTCGCCGATCCACACGGCGCTGTTGCTGCGGCCCATGCCGCTGACCGCTACGCGCTTGCCGGTCGGGTCATCGGTAAAGCTGCTGGCGGGCAGCCACTGTTTCACATAACGGTGGCAGTACTCGACGTCGTTGTTCATCACGTAGCGGCACGAACAGTATTCCTTGGCCGTGTACGCGCTGATGATGTCGGGGAACGCCCACAGTGCCAGCCGTTCGTGCCAGCTCCAGCCGAGCAAGGCGATCAGCAGGATCAGCAACAGGGAACTCACCGGTCGACGGCGAATGAAACCGGTCATGGCTGCACCTTCCCGGCAAAGGCGTTGAGCGCGAGCTTGAGCAATTCGTTGTGCCGGTAACTGCCGTCGCGGTCATCGCCGTAGCGGACGATCACCAGGTGTTCACTGGGGATCACATACATCGCCTGCCCCCAATGACCCAGCGCGGCGAAGGTGTCGGCCGGGGCATCGGGCCAGGGTCGTGCCATGCCCTCAACAGCTCGATTGAGCCACCATTGCCCGCCAGGAACGGCATCGTCCTGATGGGCGTGATAGTGAGCGAACGGTTCGCGGTTGAACGTGACCCAGTCCTTGGGCAGCAGTTGTTTGTCTCCCCAGCGACCCTCGCGGTCCATCAACAGACCGACCCGGGCCAGATCCCGTGCAGTGAGGTAGGCATAGGACGAAGCGACGAAAGTGCCCGTGGCATCGGTTTCCCAGACGGCGTGGCGAATGCCCAGCGGTTCGAACAATGCAGCCCACGGATAGTCGGGATAGCGGCTGGGGCCGACGATGGTTTTCAGCGCAGCGGACAACAGGTTGCTGTCTCCGCTGGAGTAGCGAAATGCCTGGCCCGGCGCCGCGTACGCAGCATGGGCTGCGGTGAACGCGGCCATGTCGTGGTAACCGCGGGTGTAGAGCATGGCCACCACCGAAGACTTCAGCGGTGCGTATTCATAGTCCTCCTGCCAATCCAGGCCCGAGGCCCAGTGCAGCAGGTCGGCCATGGTCATGTCGGGATGCTTTTGCAGGGGCGGATAAAACTTCGCCACCGGGTCGTCGAGCTTGAACAAGCCTTCGCCGTAGGCCACGCCGAGGACCGTGGCCATCAGACTCTTGCTGATCGACCAGGTCAGGTGCGGCGTCTCGGCCGTCGTCGGACCGGCGTAGCGCTCGTAGAGCAACTGGCCGTCGCGGATCACCAGCAAGGCATCGGTGCGAATGCCCTGGCGTGTGCTGTCATCGCGAGATGGGAAGGCGTAGACCTCCAGGGCTTGAAGCGCCGGGCCGGTCGGTGTCGGGGCGGTCGGCCATTGCTCGGCGGGCCAATATTCGGCCCGGGCCGTGAAACTGAGCAACAGCATGAAAATCAGGGACAAGCCTTTGGGCATGGCGGGGGCTCGGAGATTGAACTGGCTGAGCCTAATCGAGGTTGATGACAGTTTTGGAGTTTGTGTTGCCTTTGAAGGCGCCTTCGCTGGCAAGCCAGCTCCTACAGGTCATCATCACCCCTGTAGGAGCTGGCTTGCCAGCGAAGAGGCCAGTCAGGGCAACGCAGATTCCGCCAACGCCTTGGCCAACCGCTTGCCCCGCGCCCCCGCCGCCAACTCCATCACCGCTCGGTCGCGCTGCCACATCGCCGCCCACTCTTGAGGCCCTGCAGCCAGTGCCTCGTTCACTTCAGCCTTGAGCCCTTCGAACTGTGCAAACAACCCGCCCAGCACCACATGCCCGGCCAGGCTGGTCGGTGGCTGGCGGCTGGTTTCCGCGCACCCGGCCAACAACCCCAACAGGCGCAATTGCAAGGATTGCGGCCAGGCACAGTCCTGGCCGATGCCATACAACCAAGCCGTCATGGCGCTCAGTACATAGATGTCTTCCAGTGTGCGGAACGGTTTGACGTAGGCATCCCAGCCATCCCCCGCGAGCAACTCGCACTGCGCGTTATCCAGATACAACCGGCCATGGCTGATGTCCGGCATCAACGGGATCGGCACCAGTTTTTCAACGCGCACACCCGGTTCATCGCGATAGATCACCGCCAGGCTCAAACGCGGATCGGCGCCGGGTGCCTCGCTGCGCGCCGCCACCAGCAGCCAGTCGGCGGCATCCCCGGCGGTGACGAAATCCTTGCGTCCGCTCAGGCGCAAACCGCTCACCCGGGTTTGCATGTCGGCCGGGCGCAGGCTGCGCTGTTCGGTGGCGCACAACGCGCCCAGGCTCAGTGGCGCGCTCGGCCAGAGCATGCGCAAGGCCGCTTGATAGCCCACCAGAAATGCCAGCCCCGGCGTCGCCATCAGCCGCCCGCCGAGCACGGCCAATTCAAACGGCGTGACCGCTCCCAACTGCTGCAGCAAAGTCGCGAAACCTTCGGCCAGATCCGGGTTGGCGGGCAAGCGATCACGGCGGTTCAACAGGGTTTGCCAGGGCATAGGGGGCTCCTTGAGGGCTGTCATATAAGCATCACCAAAGCTTAATGGCGATGACACCGGGGCTACATAGCCTGACTTTGCACAACACGGCTAGACAAAGAAAGTCGATTCGCTGTAGCCCAAAGACGGGTGAGCAGCCCGCACGGAGATTCGCCATGACTCAGATCGCCCGCATCAGCGACACCGGCAACGAACGCCGCCTGCAAGCCGAACGCCTGGTGGGCGCCGTGGCGCTGCAGGAAGCCCAGGCCTTGCGCTTCAACGTGTTCAGCGGCGAATTCAACGCCAGGCTCAAGGGCGCTGAACTGGGTCTGGACATGGATGACTACGACGTTCACTGCGCCCACATCGGTGTGCGTGACTTGAACACCGGGCGTCTGGTGGCGACCACCCGCTTGCTCGACCACACCGCTGCCAGCAGCCTGGGCAGGTTTTACAGCGAAGAAGAATTCAGCCTCCACGGCCTGGTGCACCTGCAGGGCCCTATCCTGGAAATCGGTCGCACCTGCGTCGACCCGGCCTACCGCAACGGCGGCACCATTGCCGTGCTCTGGGGCGAACTGGCCGAAGTCCTGAACCAGGGCGGCTACAGCTACCTGATGGGTTGCGCGAGCATTCCGATGCAGGATGGCGGCGTGCAGGCACACGCGATCATGCAGCGTCTGCGCGAACGCTACCTGTGCACCGAACACCTGCGCGCCGAGCCGAAGAACCCGCTGCCAAGCCTGGACATCCCGTCGAACGTGATTGCCGAAATGCCACCGCTGCTCAAGGCCTACATGCGCCTGGGCGCGAAGATCTGCGGCGAGCCATGCTGGGACGAAGACTTCCAGGTCGCCGACGTGTTCATCCTGCTCAAGCGCGACGAACTCTGCCCGCGCTACGCCAAACACTTCAAGGCGGCTGTGTAATGAGCCGGTTGCGCGTATACGCGCGAATCGCGCGAGTGCTGATGGTGGTGACGCTGGGCCTGGGCATGGCCAGTGTGTTCGGGGTATTCGAGCGCCTGGGCATGGCCCATTCGATGGCGCGCCGGCAACGCTGGTCGCGGTTTTTCATGGCCCGCCTGAGCAACGCCTTGCCCTTTGACGTGACCGTCCACGGCGAGCTGCCGAAGGCACCGATGCTCTGGGTCAGCAACCACGTGTCCTGGACCGACATCCCGCTGCTGGGCATGCTCACGCCGCTGTCGTTCCTGTCCAAGGCCGAAGTGCGCACCTGGCCAGTGGCCGGCTGGTTGGCGGCCAAGGCCGGCAGCCTGTTCATCCGCCGCGGCTCGGGTGACAGCCAGTTGATCCGCAAGCAGATGACCCGCCACCTGGAACAAGCCTACCCGCTGCTGATGTTCCCGGAAGGCACCACCACCGATGGCCGTTCGCTGCGTACCTTCCATGGTCGCCTGCTGTCCGCCGCCATCGATTCCGAAGTGGCGATGCAGCCGGTAGCGATTCGTTATGTGCGTGACGGCGAGCCTTGCGCGCTGGCGCCGTTCATTGGCGACGATGATCTGCTCTCGCACCTGATGCGCCTGTTCGCCAATGACCGTGGCGGCGTGGAGATTCATCTGCTCAAGCCAATCGAGTGCCAGGGCCGGGAACGCGCGGCACTGGCGTTCGAGGCGCAGCAGGCGGTGCAGAAGGCGTTGTTCGGGGCTGTGGTTGAACCTCAGCGAGCACCGATGCGCCCTGCCATCGCGGCGTAAACACATGCCCCCCTGTAGGAGCGAGCTTGCTCGCTCCTACAGGGGTTTTATGTTGTTGGATAGTTCCGGGCAAAATCCTGCAGCTGCGGATAGAACAACCGAAAGTCCTCGCTCAACGGTTCATACAACCGCCGCAACTCTTGCATCGCCGCCGCCAGTTCCTCCGGCCGGGTCAGGCGTCGCGAGATCCCGCGCAATACCTGCTCCAGCACTTCGAACTCCCGATAAGAACCCAACCAGTCATTGGCCACCATGTGCGGCGCAATCTGCGCCAGCCGCCCCGGCAATTGCCGTTCGCTGGACAGCACCCGGTAAACGTCCGAGGTAAACAACGCCAGGGGCCGGTCGGCATACAGCGCCCAGTCCCGGGCCAGGCAATGGTCGAAAAACACGTCGAGCACGATCCCCGCGTAGCGACGACGGGTCAGGGAAAAACGCGACAACGCGACATCCACCAGCGGATGGCGATCGGTGAACACGTCGATGCTGCGGTGCAACTGGATGGCCCCCTCGATTTCCGGAGCGAACTGCCCTTGCAGCCGTCCCTTGACGAAATCGCCATACAGACTGCCGAGCAATTGGCCAGGACGCTGGCCACCGAGGTGAAGATGTGCGAGATAGTTCATGGGCGCAGCTTAGCACTGCCCCATTGCCTTGTTACACTCAACATATCGTTATAACTCGATATACCGAAATGTGAGCTGGTCAGAGCCAAATCATATTTGTATATCGCGAAATACCGATTTAAAGTTCGCTTCATCGCGATATAGCGTTTTAAACATCACGAGCCCACATCATGACCATCAATCTCGACGAAATAATAAAAGCCCTGGCACACCCAGTCCGGCGAGACATCCTGCACTGGCTCAAGGACCCGACCGTCGAATTTCCCGACCAGTCCCACAGTAACGAGCACGGCGTTTGCGCCGGGCAGATCGATCAGCGTTGCGGCCTGTCGCAATCCACGGTGTCCGCACACCTGGCGACCCTGCAACGCGCCGGCCTGATCAGCAGCCGCAAAGTCGGCCAGTGGCATTTCTTCAAACGCAACGAGGAAACCATCCAGGAGTTCCTCAAAACCTTCAGTAAAGAGCTCTGACCCTTAACGTCAGCCAGCTTAAAAAAGGAATTACCCCATGCCCCTCTCGCTACTCATCCTGGCCTTGAGCGCCTTCGCCATCGGCACCACCGAGTTCGTCATCATGGGCCTGCTGCCCAACGTGGCGGCTGACCTCGGTGTGTCGATTCCCGGTGCCGGCTGGCTGGTGACCGGTTACGCCCTGGGTGTGGCCATCGGCGCGCCGTTCATGGCGCTGGCCACCGCCAGACTGCCGCGCAAGGCTGCGCTGGTGGCGTTGATGGGCATTTTCATTATCGGCAACCTGCTCTGCGCAGTGGCCAGTGACTACAACGTGCTGATGTTCGCCCGTGTGGTGACGGCCCTTTGTCATGGCGCCTTCTTCGGTATCGGTTCTGTCGTGGCTGCCGGTCTGGTGCCTGCAAACAAACGCGCTTCGGCCGTGGCCCTGATGTTCACCGGCCTGACCCTGGCCAACGTCCTCGGCGTACCGCTGGGCACCGCCCTCGGTCAGGAAGCCGGCTGGCGTTCGACCTTCTGGGCCGTGACTGTGATCGGTGTGATCGCGCTGATCGGTCTGATCCGCTTCCTGCCGGCCAAGCGTGATGAAGAAAAACTCGACATGCGCGCCGAACTGGCTGCGCTCAAGGGCGCTGGCATCTGGCTGTCCCTGAGCATGACGGCATTGTTCGCCGCCTCGGTGTTCACCCTGTTCACCTACGTCGCGCCGCTGCTGGGCGAAGTCACCGGCGTCTCGCCCCGTGGCGTGACCTGGACCCTGATGCTCATCGGCTTGGGCCTGACGGTCGGCAACATCCTCGGCGGCAAGATGGCCGACAAAGGCCTGGCCGCCACGCTGATCGGTGTGTTCATCACCATGGCCGTGGTGTCCACCGTGCTGACCTGGACCAGCGTCGCGCTGATCCCGACCGAGATCACCCTGTTCCTCTGGGCCACCGCGTGCTTTGCCGCCGTACCGGCCTTGCAAGTGAACGTGGTGACCTTCGGCAAAGCGGCACCGAACCTGGTGTCGACCCTGAACATCGGCGCTTTCAACATCGGCAACGCACTCGGTGCCTGGGTCGGCGGCAGCGTGATCGCCCACGGCTTCGGCCTGACCAGCGTGCCCCTCGCCGCGGCGGCCCTGGCGGTACTCGCCCTGCTGGTGACCCTGATGACTTTCCGTCAGAGCGGCAATCCCGATCTGGCCCCTGCTACCAACTGACAGACCATTACCTCACGAGGGTTGCATTAAATGACGACTATTTTCGATCCGATCAAACTGGGCGACCTCGAGTTGGCCAACCGCATCATCATGGCGCCACTGACCCGCTGCCGCGCCGACGAAGGTCGCGTGCCAAACGCGCTGATGGCCGAGTACTACGTACAGCGCGCCTCCGCCGGGCTGATCCTCAGTGAAGCCACGTCGGTTACCCCGATGGGCGTCGGTTACCCGGACACCCCGGGCATCTGGTCCAACGATCAGGTGCGTGGCTGGTCCAACGTGACCAAGGCCATCCATGGCGCGGGCGGCAAGATCTTCCTGCAGTTGTGGCATGTGGGTCGCATTTCCCACGGTTTGTACCTGAACGGTGAAGCCCCGGTCGCCCCGAGCGCCATCCAGCCAAAGGGCCACGTCAGCCTGGTTCGTCCGTTGGCCGACTTTCCTGTCCCGCGCGCCCTGGAAATCGCTGAAATCGCCGACATCGTCGACGCATACCGCGTCGGTGCCGAGAACGCCAAGGCCGCCGGCTTCGACGGCGTGGAAATCCATGCCGCCAATGGTTACCTGCTCGACCAGTTCCTGCAAAGCAGCACCAACCAGCGCACCGACAACTACGGCGGCTCCCTGGAAAACCGTGCGCGCCTGTTGCTGGAAGTGACTGACGCCGCCATCGAAATCTGGGGTGCCGGCCGCGTGGGTGTGCACCTGTCGCCACGCGCTGACTTGCATGACATGGGCGACGACAACCTGGCTGAAACCTTCACCTACGTCGCAAGCGAACTGGGCAAGCGTGGCATTGCCTTCATCTGCTCGCGCGAGAAAGAAGGTGCCGACAGCCTCGGCGCACAACTCAAGGAAGCCTTCGGCGGCCCCTACATTGCCAACGAGCGTTTCACCAAGGACAGTGCCAACGCATTGCTCGCCAGCGGCAAGGCTGATGCAGTCGCCTTCGGCGTACCTTTCATTGCCAACCCTGACCTGCCGGCACGTTTGCAGGCTGACGCGCCGCTGAACGAAGCGCGTCCGGAACTGTTCTACGCCAAGGGCCCGGTTGGTTACATCGACTACCCGACGCTGTAACCGGCAACCGTTTAAAACCAAAAGCCCCGACTCGAAAGAGCCGGGGCTTTTTACTGCCTGTAGGAGCGATATACGGATCTCTCACAGACTCGACACAAAATCCCTACAAAATACTGAGCTTGCTACCTGTCATCCCGCCCGGGGTGCGTATATAAAAGCACCCCATTACGGCACATCGAGTCAAAAAGCCCCCCGGCTGACACACGCCGAGCCTATTACACATTTTGTTTCATTTGCGCAGGCTGGGGCTCAAGCGCAGCATATCCAGTCCGGTATCAACCCAACGCTCGGCTTCGGTGTGCAATTCAAAACTGTCGGGGGCCAGCAACCACTGGTACAGGATGCCATCTATATAAGCATGCAAGCTGATTGCGGCGCGGGCGGTATCGAGGTTTTCCGGCAACTGGCCGCGATTCACGGCATTACTCAGGGCCAGGCCGATTCGTACATTGCATTCGAGGCTGGCCGACACCCGTTGTTGGCGCAGGTCGCACATTTCATCGGTGAATTCGCACTTATGAAAAAGAATCTCGTTAATACGCCGGGTCTTGGGATCCAGTGCAACGTCATGAAACAAATGAATCAGCAGCCGACGCATACAGCCCAGCGGGTCGAGTTCGTCTTCGCTCTCGGCGGCTTTGGCCAGTTCATCAAGGGGCTCATGCAAGCTGTCGAGCATGGCCTGTACCAGGTCCGCCTTGTTGCTGAAATGCCAGTAAATGGCCCCGCGAGTGACGCCGGCCAGGGTCGCGATGTCCGCCAGGGTCGTGCGCGCCACGCCTCGCTCGAAAAAGGCCTTTTCGGCCGCCACGAGAATTTGCGCGCGGGTTTCCTGAGCTTCCTCTTTGGTACGACGGACCATGGCAGTACAACCTCAATCAGGGTGCTTCAGCGATGTCTGAATATCAGCTGAATACAAAGTGGGGCGAACGTTCCAGGGATTCATCCCCGGCCTACAATTCCAACCTTCAAACGGCTTGTGTAACGGCGTTGATACGCAGCCTGGGTATTTACAAACAGCCATGTACGTAAGTATATTCCTTAGCAAGCTACTTATCCACTCGGCATACACTTTTCAACCTTCCACCTTTCTAGTGCGTTCTTTACGCGCCTGACCCGAGGATTTTCATGCAATTCAAGCCAGCTGTTACCGCTCTGGTCGCCGCCGTCGCCCTGGCATCGCTGCTCAGCGGATGCAAAAAGGAAGAGGCAGCACCGGCCGCCCCACCACCTCAGGTCGGCGTCGTGACTCTGCAACCTCAAGCCTTCACCCTGACATCCGATCTGCCCGGCCGTACCAGTGCATTCCGCATTGCCGAAGTCCGTCCTCAGGTCAACGGCATCATTCTCAAGCGCCTGTTCAAGGAAGGCAGCGACGTCAAGGCCGGCCAGCAGCTCTATCAGATCGATCCATCGATCTATGAAGCAACGCTCGCCAGCGCGGAAGCGAACCTGCGTTCGACCAAGTCGATTTCCGACCGCTACAAGCAATTGGTCGACGAACAAGCCGTCAGCCGTCAGGAATACGACACCGCAGTAGCCAACCGCCTGCAATCGGAAGCCGCGCTGCAAACCGCGCAGATCAATGTGCGCTACACCAAGGTCTACGCCCCGCTGACCGGCCGCATCGGCCGCTCCTCGGTGACCGAAGGCGCGCTGGTCAGCAATGCCCAGGTCGATGCGATGGCGGTGATTCAGCAAATCGACCCGATCTACGTCGACGTGACGCAGTCCTCGGTCGAGCTGCTGCAATTGCGCCGTGAGCTGGAAAGCGGTCGCCTGCAGAAAGCCGGCGACAACGCGGCCTCGGTCAAGCTGACCCTCGAAGACGGCAGCGACTACAAGCTGGACGGCAAGCTGGAGTTCTCCGAAATCTCGGTTGACCAGACCACCGGTTCCGTCACCCTGCGCGCCATTTTCCCGAACCCTGACCACACCCTTCTGCCCGGCATGTTCGTGCACGCCAAGTTGCTGGCCGGTGTGAACAGCGCGGCGATCCTGGCCCCGCAGCAAGGCGTGACCCGCGACCTCAAAGGTACGCCGACCGCACTGGTCGTCGGCCCGGACAACAAGGTCGAACTGCGTCAACTCAAGGCCAACCGCACCGTCGGTAACCAATGGCTGATCGAAGACGGCCTGAAGGCCGGCGATCGCCTGATCACCGAAGGTCTGCAATTCGTCAAACCTGGCATCGAAGTCAAGGTCAGTGAAGCGACCAACGTAGCCGTAAAGAACCCGGCCCCCGCCCAGGTAGCTGATAAAGCCTCTGGCGGCAAAGGGGAGTAAACCATGTCGAAATTTTTTATCGACCGTCCGATTTTCGCCTGGGTAATTGCCCTGGTGATCATGTTGGTCGGGGCACTATCGATCCTCAGACTGCCGATCAACCAGTACCCGAGCATTGCGCCGCCAGCGATCGCCATCTCCGTGGCCTACCCGGGTGCTTCGGCACAAACGGTTCAGGACACCGTGGTTCAGGTGATCGAGCAACAGCTCAACGGTATCGACAACCTGCGTTATGTCTCGTCGGAAAGTAACTCCGACGGCACCATGACCATTACCGCCACCTTCGAGCAAGGCACCAACTCCGACACCGCGCAGGTTCAGGTCCAGAACAAGCTGAACCTGGCCACCCCGCTGCTGCCGCAAGAAGTGCAACAGCAAGGTATCCGCGTCACCAAGGCCGTGAAGAACTTCCTGTTGGTGATCGGCGTGGTGTCGCGTGACGGCAGCATGACCAAGGACGACCTGTCCAACTACATCGTGTCGAACATGCAGGACCCGATCTCGCGGACCGCCGGTGTCGGCGACTTCCAGGTGTTCGGTTCCCAGTACGCCATGCGTATCTGGCTCGACCCGGCCAAGTTGAACAACTTCAACCTGACCCCGATCGACGTCAAAACCGCCATCGCCGCACAGAACGTCCAGGTGTCGTCCGGTCAGCTCGGCGGCCTGCCTGCCCTGCCCGGCACCCAGTTGAACGCGACGATCATCGGCAAGACCCGCCTGCAGACTGCGGAGCAATTCGACAAGATCCTGCTCAAGGTCAACAAGGACGGTTCCCAGGTTCGCTTGAGGGATGTTGCCGAAGTCGGCCTGGGGGGTGAGAACTACAGCATCAACGCCCAGTTCAACGGTGCTCCGGCTTCCGGCCTGGCCGTGAAACTGGCCACCGGTGCCAACGCTCTCGATACCGCCAAGGCCCTGCGCGCGACCATCGACAACCTCAAGCCGTTCTTCCCGCAAGGGATGGAAGTGGTGTTCCCGTATGACACCACTCCGGTCGTAACCGAATCGATCAAGGGCGTGGTTCACACCCTGGTCGAAGCGGTCGCCCTGGTGTTCCTGGTGATGTTCCTGTTCCTGCAGAACTTCCGTGCCACCATCATCACCACGATGACCGTGCCGGTGGTATTGCTCGGTACGTTCGGGATCCTCGCGGCCGCCGGTTTCAGCATCAACACCCTGACCATGTTCGGTATGGTGCTGGCCATCGGCTTGCTGGTGGACGACGCCATCGTCGTGGTGGAAAACGTCGAACGGGTGATGAGCGAAGAAGGCCTGTCACCGAAAGAAGCCACCAAGAAGTCCATGGGCCAGATCCAGGGCGCACTGGTCGGTATCGCCCTGGTGCTGTCGGCGGTTCTGCTGCCAATGGCATTCTTCAGCGGTTCCACCGGTGTGATCTACAAGCAGTTCTCGATCACCATCGTCTCGGCCATGGCCCTGTCGGTACTGGTTGCACTGATCTTCACCCCGGCGCTCTGCGCCACCATGCTCAAGCCGATTCCGAAAGGCGAGCACGGCACCCCGAAACGCGGTTTCTTTGGCTGGTTCAACCGCAATTTCGACCGCGGCGTTCGCAGCTACGAACGCGGTGTCGGCAATATCCTGCAGCGCAAGATCCCGTATCTGCTGGCGTATCTGCTGATCGTGGTGGGTATGATCTGGCTGTTCAGCCGCATTCCAACGGCGTTCCTGCCTGAGGAAGACCAGGGTGTACTGTTCGCCCAGGTGCAAACCCCGGCCGGTTCCACGGCCCAGCGTACCCAAGTGGTCGTCGATGAAATGCGTGAATTCCTGCTGCGCCCGGGCAAGGACGGCGGCGAAGGCGATGCGGTGAACTCGGTGTTTACCGTGACCGGCTTCAACTTCGCCGGCCGTGGCCAGAGTTCGGGGATGGCGTTCATCATGCTCAGACCCTGGGACGAACGTAACGCCGACAACAACGTGTTCAAGGTGGCGGCCCGTGCCCAGAAGCACTTCTTCACCTTCCGCGATGCCATGGTGTTCGCCTTCGCGCCACCGGCGGTACTGGAACTGGGTAACGCCACCGGTTTCGACGTGTTCCTGCAGGACCGCGCCGGTATCGGCCACGAAAAATTGATGCAAGCGCGAAACCAGTTCCTTGGTATGGCCGCGCAAAGCAAGATTCTGACTCAGGTGCGTCCGAACGGCCTGAACGACGAGCCGCAATACCAGCTGGAAATCGATGACGAGAAGGCCAGTGCCCTGGGCATTACCATCGCCGACATCAACAACACCCTGTCGATTGCCCTGGGCAGTAGCTACGTCAACGACTTCATCGACCGCGGTCGAGTGAAGAAGGTTTACGTGCAAGGCAGGCCAGGCGCTCGAATGGGCCCTGAAGACCTGCAGAAGTGGTACGTGCGCAACGCCAGCGGCACCATGGTTCCGTTCTCGGCGTTCGCCAGGGGCGAGTGGATTTACGGCTCGCCGAAACTGGCTCGCTACAATGGCGTGGAAGCGATGGAAATCCTCGGCTCCCCGGCACCGGGTTACTCCACCGGTGAAGCCATGCTCGAAGTCGAAGCCATTGCCAAGAAACTGCCGGCGGGTGTCGGTATTTCCTGGACCGGCCTGTCGTATGAAGAACGTCTGTCCGGTTCGCAAGCGCCGGCGCTGTACGCCCTGTCGCTGCTGATGGTGTTCCTGTGCCTGGCGGCGTTGTATGAAAGCTGGTCGATTCCGATCGCGGTGATGTTGGTGGTACCGCTGGGGATCATCGGTGCACTGATGGCCACCAGCCTGCGCGGATTGTCCAACGACGTGTACTTCCAGGTAGGTCTGTTGACGACTATCGGTCTGGCGGCGAAAAACGCCATTCTGATTGTCGAATTTGCCAAGGAACTGCACGAACAAGGGCGTAGCCTGCGTGATGCGGCAATCGAAGCCTGCCGCATGCGTCTGCGACCGATCATCATGACCTCGCTCGCCTTCGTTCTGGGTGTGGTACCACTGGCGATTTCCACAGGGGCAGGTTCGGGTAGCCAGCATGCAATCGGTACCGGCGTGATCGGCGGTATGATCACGGCCACTGTGCTGGCGATCTTCTGGGTCCCGCTGTTCTTCGTCACCGTGTCGTCCATTGGCCAGCGTAAAATCGCCGACCAGGATGACGCTATTGAAACTTCTAAAGAGGCTGGCTAATGAGCAAGTCGCTACTCTCCCTGGCAGTCGCCGCCTTCGTGCTCGGTGGTTGCTCGCTGATACCTGATTATCAGCAGCCCGAAGCGCCGGTGGCGGGGCAGTACCCGCAGGGCCTGGCGTACTCGCCGGCCCAGGCACCGGCGCAAGCTGCCGCCGAGCAGGGCTGGAAGCAGTTTTTCCATGACCCGGCGCTGCAACAGCTGATCCAGGTTGCCCTGGAAAACAACCGGGACCTGCGTGTCGCGGCCCTGAACATCGACGCGTTTGCGGCTCAGTACCGCATCTCCCGTGCCGATCTGTTCCCGGCTGTCTCGGCCAACGGCACCGGCAGCCGTCAGCGGGTTCCGGAAAACTCCTCGCAAACGGGTCAGTCGGGCATCGTCAGTTCCTACTCGGCCACGGTCGGGGTCAGCGCCTATGAACTCGACCTGTTCGGTCGGGTTCGCAGCCTGAACGAAGAAGCGTTGCAGAAGTACTTCGCCACCGAAGAAGGCCGTCGCAGCACGCAGATCAGCCTGGTGGCCAGTGTGGCCAATGCCTACCTGACCTGGCAGGCCGACAAGGAACTGTACAAGCTGACCCAGGACACCCTCGCCACCTTCGAGGAGAGCTACAAGCTCACCGCCCGCAGCAACGAAGTCGGCGTCGCCTCGGCCCTGGACCTGGCACAGTCGCGCACCTCGGTGGAAAACGCCCGTGCGCAACTGGCCAAGTACACCCGTCAGGTCGCCCAGGATGAGAACAGCCTGGTGCTGCTGCTCGGTACTGGAGTCCCGGCCAACCTGCAAGCGGCCAAGCCACTTGACGACGACCTGCTGAGCGACGTTCCACCCGGCCTGCCGTCGGACCTGCTGCAGCGTCGTCCGGACATCCTTCAAGCCGAGTACAACCTGAAGGCCGCCAACGCCAACATCGGCGCGGCACGGGCTGCATTCTTCCCGAGCATCAGCCTCACCGCCAATGCCGGTACCCTGAGCCCCGACCTGTCCGGTCTGTTCAAGGGTGGTTCGGGCACCTGGCTGTTCCAGCCGCAGATCAACCTGCCGATCTTCAACGCCGGCGCCCTGAGCGCCAGCCTGGATTACTCGAAAATCCAGAAAGACATCAGCGTGGCGAACTACGAGAAGTCCATTCAAACGGCCTTCCAGGAAGTCGCCGACGGCCTGGCCGCCCGCCAGACCTACGTCCAGCAGTTGCAGGCACAGAAAGACTTCGTCAGCGCCAACCAGGCGTACTACGGCCTGGCCGAGCGTCGTTACCGCATCGGTGTCGACAGCAACCTGACCTTCCTCGATGCCCAGCGTCAGTTGTTCAGTGCGCAACAGGTGTTGATCACTGACCGTCTGGCGCAACTGGTCAGCCAGGTCAACCTGTACAAGGCCCTGGGTGGTGGCTGGAACGAACAGACGGCGAAGAACGAGCCGTTGAAAGAAGAAGCGCCGAAGATGAAGTATTTCTGATAGCGCTGTGAATACGAGAAGCCCACCTTTTGGTGGGCTTTTTGTTGGCTGCGAGAAAATTTGTGTTGTCAGGTATGGCCTCATCGCGGGCAAGCCCGCTCCCACAGGTTTTGGTGTCGAGCACAAATTAAGTAAACGACATCAATCCTTGTGGGAGCGGGCTTGCCCGCGATGAGGCCAGTACCGTCACCACAAAACCCTGGCCAATCTTGCGTTCGATAATCGCCCAAAACCTGCTTTCACCGATTGAACCATCTAGTACATTCAATTCACCATCCGCCCCACAAAACCAATAACAACAGGTTCGACACCATGCCCCCGCGCCCCGCCCTCTCCGGCTGACCCGCTTCGTTTGTGCTGATTTGCAATGTTCGTCTGCAACCCCGGGTTGCGGCATCACCCTGCTTCATCCCCAAGAATTAGAGAGACCCGAGCCCATGACGCCTTCCACCGCGCATTATTTCGTTCCCGGCCTGATCGCCGCCGCCCTGGCCAGTGCCGCCCTGCCCGCCTGCGCCGAAGAGCCGGGTTTTGTCGAAGGCGCCAAGGTCAACCTGAACCTGCGCAACTTCTACATCAACCGCAACTTCACCAATCCGACCAAGGCCCAGGGCAAGGCTGAAGAATGGACGCAGAGTTTCATCCTCGACGCCAAATCCGGGTTCACCCAGGGCACCGTCGGGTTCGGCATGGATGTGCTCGGTTTGTATTCGGTGAAGCTCGACGGCGGCAAAGGCACCGGCGGTACGCAACTGCTGCCGCTGGATCACGACGGCCGCCCGGCGGACAACTTCGGCCGCACCAACGTGGCATTCAAGGCGAAGCTGTCGCAGACCGAAGTCAAGGTTGGCGAGTGGATGCCCGTGTTGCCGATCCTGCGCTCGGACGACGGTCGCTCGTTGCCGCAAACTTTCCGCGGCGGCCAGATCACCTCAAAGGAAATCAATGGCCTGACGCTCTACGGCGGCCAGTTCCGCCAGAACAGCCCACGCGACGACAGCAGCATGAGCGACATGTCGATGACCGGCAAAGCCGCGTTCACCTCCGACCGTTTCAACTTCGAGGGCGGTGAATACGTGTTCAACGACAAACGTACCCAGATCGGTCTGTGGAACGCCGAGCTCAAGGACATCTACAGCCAGCAGTTCATCAACCTGATTCACAGCCAACCGCTTGGCGACTGGACTCTGGGCGCCAACCTCGGTTTCTTCTACGGCAAGGATGACGGCAGCGCCCGGGCCGGCGAGCTGGACAACAAAACCCTGTATGGCTTGTTCTCGGCCAAGTACGGCGGCAACACGTTCTACGTCGGCCTGCAGAAACTCACCGGTGATAACGCCTGGATGCGGGTCAACGGCACCAGCGGCGGCACACTGGCCAACGACAGCTACAACTCCAGCTACGACAATGCTCGGGAAAAGTCCTGGCAAGTGCGCCACGACTACAACTTCGTCGCCCTCGGCGTACCGGGCCTGACCCTGATGAATCGCTACATCAGTGGCAATAATGTGCACACCGGCAGCATCACCGATGGCAAGGAATGGGGGCGTGAATCGGAACTGGGCTACACCGTGCAGAGCGGTGCGCTGAAAGACCTGAACGTGAAATGGCGCAACTCGACCATGCGTCGCGACTACAGCAACAACGAGTTCGATGAGAACCGCCTGATCATCAGCTACCCGATCAGCCTGCTGTAAAATTCACTACCGCTATCGCGAGTCTTCTACAGAAAAACACCGGACACAGAAGTGCATGGTCAGCCCGACCGAAAAGCCCTGCAGGTTTACGCTTGCAGGGCTTTTCGGTCAGGCTGACCCTCTCACTAAACCCCTCTCTCGAGGGGCTCTTTGTGAAGCAGCCTCAACCAACACGCATCAAGTCATCTGAATGATGGTCTGCATGATGGTGCTCTGGGTGGAGATGGTCTTGGCGTTCGCCTGATAGTTGCTCTGCGCCTTGATCAGGTCGACCAGTTCGTTGGTCAGGTTGACGTTGGACTCTTCCAGGGAGTTGGAAACGATCGAACCCAGCGTGCCGGTTTGCGGAGCATCGTAGCCCGGGATGCCCGACACGTAGGTTTCTTTCCAGCTGGTGCCGCCTACCGGCTGCAGGCCTTGCTCGTTGGTGAAGCTGGCCAGGGAAATCTGGCCGATCGGCTTGGTCTGGTTGTTGCTGAAGTTGGCCAGCAGCACACCGCTGCCGTCGATGGTCAGGTTGGTGATCTGGCCAGTGGCGTAACCGTTCTGCGAAGGAATCGAACGCGCTGTATCGGCGTTGAACTGGGTGGTGTTGGCCATGGAAATGGTCACACCGGCCGGGTTGGCGGCAGAACCGTTGGCGGTCCACACGCCATTGGTCACGGTACCCGGCGTCCAGTTGGCGATTTTCAGGTCGCTGCTGATCACCGAAGTCGGTGGCGTGGTGGGTGGCGTCACCGGCGTGCTGACCGAGACCAGTTTGCCGGAGGCGTCGAACGTCATGGTCGAAGGGATCGGCGCGGTCACCTTGGGATCGCTGCCGTCCGGGTTGCGACCATCGATCAGGGTATAGGTATCCCAGGTGTTCGGCCCGGTCTTGACCATGTATTGATCCATGGGGTGCTGGTTACCCTGAGTATCGAAAACCGGGGTACTGAACGACTTGGTGAAGGTCTCGGTCTTGGACGGATCGAACTTGTTGGCGGCTACTGCCTGGTCGATCACCGGCGAGGTGGAGTTCAGGTTGATGGTCGATGAAACCAGGCTGGTGGATTTTGGCGCCAGGTTGGAAGTATCGATCCGCAGGTCGGTCAGCACACCATTGACGATCTTGCCGTTGGAGTCCACACCATAACCTTGCAGGCGGGCAGTGCCGTCGCTGTTGGTGACGTAGCCGTCCTTGTCAGTCTTGAACGTACCGGCACGGGTGTAGGTCAGCGAGCCGTTATTGCTCAGGACAAAAAAGCCATTGCCCTGGATACCCATGTCGAGCACGTTGCCGGTGTTGCTCACGTCACCCTGGCCGAACTGCTGGGAAATGTTGGCCAGGCGCACGCCGTTGCCGACGGTCTTGCTGCCGGTGCCCAGACGAGTTGCCGAGTAAACATCTTCGAATTCTGCACGGGACGATTTGAAACCGGTGGTCGCGACGTTGGCGATGTTGTTGCCGGTCACGTCCAGTTGTTTGTTGGATGCAAAGAGACCGCTAAGGCCGATATTAAAAGACATGATCCACTCCTTTGTGCCGGGTTAGTCGGCTTTACATACCAATGGTTTGTACTTTGGACAGAGCGATGGTGCCCAGCCCGGCCAGATTGAGCATCAACTCACCGCCGGTCTGGCTGATGGTCACGCTGTTGACGGTCGCTGGCAGGTTGGTGATCAGCGCCACGGACTGCCCATCGATCGTGCTGGTAGCGCCGAAGGTGTAAGTGCCTGCAGCTACCGTTTCGCCCGCGTCATTCTTGCCGTCCCAGATGAAGCTGGCGTTGCCTGCTTTCTGAGCGCCCAGGTCGATGGTGCGTACGGTCTTGCCGTCCGCATCAGTGATCTTCAGGGTGGCGGCGGCCACCGACGATGGCACCACCACCGTACCGCTGAGGCTCTTCGACGTGTCGACCACAGCCTTGTCACCGGGTGCAATGACCGAACGACCCACCAGCGACGAAGCCTGCAATGCCTGGGACGAGTTGTAGTTGCTGGCCAGGCCGCTCACAGTGTCGTTGAGCGTGGTAATGCCTTCCAGGCTGCTGAACTGCGCCAACTGAGCCACGAACGCGCCGTTGTCCTGGGGCTCCAGCGGGTTCTGGTTTTTCAGCTGGGTCACCAGCAACTGCAGGAACGCATCCTTGCCCAGCGCCTGGTTGCCCGTGGATTTGCCGGTCGCCGACGCCAGACCATCAGTCGTGGTGTTGGTCTTGATCGAGGAGTTGGCCAGGATGTCCTTGAGGCTCAAACCACTGGTGGAATCGGTAACACTCATCTGAGTCGCCCCTTATCACTGACCGAGGGTCAGGACCTTCTGCATCATGGTCTTGGCGGTATTCATCATTTCGGCGTTGGTCTGAAACGAACGGCTCGCGGAAATCATGTCGGCCATTTCTTCAACCACGTTGACGTTCGGGTAGTAGACGTAGCCCTTGGCATCAGCCGCCGGATGGTTCGGCTCGTAGCGCGCCTCGAGGTTGCTCTGGTCTTCGACCACCCCCAGTACCTGCACGCCCTGACCGGCGGCGTCCTGGCTCTGGAACAGCGAGTCGCTGCCGCCGCTCTGGCCGCCCTGGAACATGGTGGCGAACACCGGGTGGCGCGCGCGGTAGGTCTGGTCGATGCTCGACGAGACGGTCTCGGCGTTGGCGATGTTCGAAGCGACGGTGTTCAAACGCGTGGTCTGCGCACTCATGCCGCTACCGGCAATGTTGAAAACACTGGATAGAGACATGGCTTACTCTCCGCGCAGGGCCGATACCAGCCCTTTGAATTTGCTGTTGAGCAGGGTGAAGCTGGCCTGGAAGCCGATCGCGTTTTCCGCGTAGTTCGACTGCTCCAGCTGAGCATCCACGGTGTTCTGGTCGATCGACGGTTGCATCGGCGTGCGATACAGCAACGACTCGTCGCCATTGCCCAGACCTTCAGCTTCGATATGACGGCTGTTGGTCATGTTCAAGGCGAAGGTGCCGTTTTTGGTTTTCTCGTTCTGCTCGGCGAGCACTTTCGAGAAGTCCAGATCCCGAGCCTTGTAGTTCGGGGTATCGGCGTTGGCGATGTTGTTGGCCAGGACTTCGGCACGCTGGGCGCGGAAGCCCAGGGCTTGTTCGTGGATACCGAGCGCTTTATCGAAGCTGATGCTCATGTCGGGAAACCTTCGGGTGACCTGATTTTTCGTAGGATCAACTTAGCAAGCCCCATGCCAATTCAAAAAAGCCCGGAAACCGGGGCTTTGCCGGCCATGGCAGTGCGGCAATGCCAGAAAAGCGGCAACGGTTTTCCGCCGGATGCCGCTTTTCTGCCGCTTGGCACCCTTCTTGAGAACACCACCTCACCAGGTAGGAGCTGGCTTGCCAGCGAAAGCTGTGGACCAGAAAAGCTGAGATCGACTGACACGACGCCTTCGCTGGCAAGCCAGCTCCTACATGGGATTGAGTTAACCGTGGGATATCGGCAGGCATAAAAAAGGGAGCCCCTGAGGACTCCCGTTTTTTTGACAACACCAACGAAATCACTTCGCCTGGTAAATGATCCCCGGGCTGCACTGGACCATCTGGTAATGATCCGGCAAACCGTTCAGTGCTTCGGAAGCACCGAGGAACAGGTACCCCCCCGGCTTCAACGTACTGTGGATGCGCAACAGGATGTCCTTCTTCACCTCGGCGGAGAAGTAGATCAACACGTTGCGGCAGAACACGATATCGAACTTGCCCAGGCTCGCGTAGCTGTCCAGCAGGTTGAAGGAACGGAACTCCACCCGGCTCTTGATCGGCGCCTTGATCGCCCAGCGCCCCGGCCCTTTCGGGTCGAAATAACGCTGCAGGCGCTCGGGCGACAGACCACGGCCGATGGCCAGGCTGTCGTACTCGCCGGTCTTGCAGTTGCTCAGCATGGTGCCGGACAGGTCGGTGGCGACAATCTGCACGCCCATCCGCAACTGGCCCATGTTGACCCGCTCGAACTCGTCGATGGACATCGACAGCGAATACGGTTCCTGGCCTGAGGAGCACGCCGCCGACCAGATGCGCAGGCGCTGGCCGGGACTGGCCTTGATCGCTTCGGGCAGTACCTTGTTCTTCAAGACTTCAAACGGGTAGGTGTCACGAAACCACAGGGTTTCGTTGGTGGTCATGGCGTCTACCACCTGCTCGCGCAAACCGCTGCGCGGCTGAGTCTGCATGCGCTGAACCAGCTCCCCCAGAGACTTGATGCCTTGCTGTTCCATCAGTTTGTTGAGACGGCTGGAGACCAGGTACTGCTTGTTTTCACCGAGCAAAATGCCACAGGCTTTTTCCAGGAACACCCGGAACTGTTCGAAATCCAAATTACCCGTAGACAATGATGCCGCCTCTTAAATCGTGTTGACTGCCAGGGGCGCAGGCCCCTAGCTGATATCTGCTGCCCTGATCCGGTCGACTACCCGGGATGCCAGGTCATCAGGACGGAATTTTGCCAGGAAGTCATCGGCACCGACCTTCTTGACCATCGCCTGATTGAACACCCCCGACAACGAAGTATGCAGGATGATATGAAGCTTTTGCATGCGCGGGTCGTTGCGGATTTCCGCCGTCAGTGTGTACCCGTCCATCTCCGGCATCTCGATGTCGGAGATCATCATCAGGAACTCTTCTTCCGGTTTCTTGCCCTCATCGACCAGTTTGCGCAGGTAGTCCAGCGCTTGCCGACCGTCGTTCAACGCCACCACTTCGACGCCGACCGTCTGCAGGCAACGCGTGACCTGCTTGCGCGCCACCGACGAGTCGTCGACCGTCAGCACGCGCAACGAAAGCGCCTTGTGCTGGGTTTCGACATCCACCACGCCGACGGAAATCGCTTCCGGCGTCGGTGCCACTTCCGCCAGCACTTTCTCGACGTCGATGATTTCGACCAACTGATTGTCGACCCGCGTCACCGCCGTCAGGTAATGATCGCGTCCGGTGCCCTTGGGTGGCGGATGGATCTCCTCCCAGTTCATGTTGACGATGCGTTCCACCGAGCGGACCAGGAAACCCTGGGTCTTGGTGTTGTACTCCGTGATGATCACGAAGGGATTGTTCTTGTCCTTCAAAGCACCGGAGCCGGTGGCCATCGCCAGATCAAGGATCGGTATGGTCGCCCCCCGGATGTTCGCCACGCCGCACACGACAGGACTGGATTTGGGCATCAGCGTCAATTTTGGGCATTGCAGCACCTCCCGAACCTTGAATACGTTGATCCCGTACAGCTGCTGACCGTCGAGACGGAACAACAACAGCTCCAGGCGATTCTGCCCCACCAGTTGCGTGCGCTGGTTTACCGAATCCATTACACCAGCCATGCCCAGACTCCTACCCCAACGCCAAGTGTTGTTGCGACGCGCCTTCATCACTAAACGGCACGGCGCTTGCTTTTTTAATCGTTATGAACACAGAACCGACATTTTTTCGACGCCTGACCACACCCTGCCGCAAATGGCTCGGCGTGCTGGCGACTGTTTGCCTGTTCAACGCTGGCAGCCCTGCCCTTGCTGACGCGGTTACCTTGCCTGACATGCTTATCGGCGTCACTCAGGGCTTTCTTGAATTCACCGTAGAAGACTATCTGGCTACCAGTCAAACGGAAGGTCGCTACGAGATCCAGGTCAACCCGCTCGATCCGCGCATGCACATGCCCATGTGCGACAAGGAATTGACAGCAACCCTTGAGAGTCCCAAACCGTTGGGCCGGGTCACGGTCAAGGTCCGCTGCGAGGGCGCGGCCCCCTGGACCGTCTTCGTGCCCGCTCAAGTCCGCCTGTTTCGCGATGTCGTGACCACCGCCCGGCCACTGCGCCGTGCCGCCATTGTCGAGCCTGGTGATGTGGTCCTGCGCGAGCGCGATATCAGCCTGATCAGCCAGGGCTACCTGACCTCCCTTGATCAGGCGATCGGGCAGCGACTGACCCGACCAACGGTCGCCGACCAGGTGATTACCCTGGTGCACATCGAACAGGCCGAGGTCATCCGCAAGGGTGATCAGGTGGTGATTACCGCCCGCAGCGGTACGCTCAGCGTGCGCATGCCGGGCGAAGCCCTGTCAAACGGCAGCCTGAGCGAACAGATCCGGGTGAAAAACCTCAACTCCCAGCGAGTCATCAAGGCACAGGTCATGGCGCCGGGGCAGGTGGAAGTGTCCATGTAAGGCTCTCTGTTCAGCGGAATGTGGCGCTTGCCGCGGCGGTTCCCTAGACTGTGCTCCATGCAGGGCAAGCGCTGACGCGCGCGAGGTTCATTGATAAATGGACCTAAAGTTTTCCAGGGAATGGCCGAAACCATGGCAAGCGTCCAAATTCCCAGAGGTTTTTTATCATGGTCATCGATTTCAGCCGTTTGAACAGCTCCTCGTCCCTTACGGGCAGTACACGTACCAGCGCCAGCAAGGAAAACGCCGAAGCCGGCAAACCCGCGCCGCTGGAGTCCGCGGCCGAACAGGCCGGTACCGTCAAAAGCGGGGAATCGGTACACCTCAGCGATGAGGCTCAACAGTTGCAGAAGGTCACTGACAAGCTGCGCGATCAGCCTGCCGTCGACAAAGCCCGCGTGGCCGAGTTGAAAGCAGCGATTGCCGATGGCAGCTATAAGGTCGACAGCAACCGTGTAGCCAGCAAACTGCTCAACTTCGAAGCCCAGCGCTAGGCCACCGCCAGCGCCAGGCTTTTGGACGCTTAAAACCCAAGGCCAGCCATGCACGACACTCATTTACTGCAACTGATCACCGACGACTTTGCTCCAGCGCAACACTTGCTGGAATTACTGCAGACCGAATCCCTCGCATTGCATGGCCGCGACATGCCATTGCTCGAGGACATCCTGGCGCAGAAACAGGCATTGGTCGTCCTGCTCGAACAGCATGGCCGCAAGCGCAGTGAAGTTCTCGCCAGCCTCAACCTGCCGACCAACCGTGCCGGTCTTGAGCAATTGGCCAGCCAGTCGAGCATTGGCGACCAGTTGCTGGCGCAAAGTGACGTGTTGACCGATCTCCTGGCCCAGTGCCAGGCCATCAACGCCAACAACGGTCAGTCGATCCTCACTCAGCAGGCCGCTACGGCCACCCAGCTGAAAATCCTCAATGGCGGTGAAACCCCGGCGCTGTACGATGCCAGCGGTACATTCTCCAAGCTTGCTAAGCCACGCCCGCTCAGTCAGGCTTAGCCCGCTCGATGAGCCCGCTCTATCCAAGACGCGAAAGATGCTGGCAAAATGCTGGCTAGCCGTAGTCAAATTTTGTCTGGAGATTGATTAACCGTGTCCAATGCCTTATCCGTGGATGATGCTCCGCAGCCACCCAAGGTGCTCTCCACGCCCTTGGAAATCTCCGGCAACCTGCGCCAGCTGCTCGAAAGCCATGACCCGCTGATCATCACGTTCCACGAGCGCAGCCAGCGCTTCCAGAGCTATCTGGTGGATCTGGACCGTGACCGCAACATGATTGCCCTGGACGAAATGATCCCCCGCGATGGCGAGCGCTACCTGCTGGCGGGCGAACCGTTCAAGGTCGAAGGCTTCCACGAAGGCGTGCGCATTGCCTGGGAAAGCAACGGCCAATTGAACATCGACGAATCCGGTGACAGCCGCTGCTATCGCGGCGCCCTGCCCGATGAAGTGGTGTATCACCAGCGCCGCAATGCGTTCCGTGCGGCACTGAAGCTGGCACAACTGGTCAACGTCAACCTCGACGGCGAAAAGCTCAAGGCCCCCATCAGCGGCAAGCTGCTGGATATTTCCGCGACCGGCTGCAAACTGCGCTTCGACGGCGACATCACTGGCAGCCTGCAACTGGGCCAGGTGTACGACCGCTTCAACGCCGACCTGCCCTTTGGCAAAATGACCGCTCCGGTCGAATTGCGTTATCTGCACTTCGAAGAAAAGATTTCCACCACCTTCGCCGGCGTTCGCTTCCACAACATGAGCGGATTGGTGCAGCGTCAGGTCGAACGCTTCGTCTACCAGCTGCAACGCGAAGCACGCCGCTTCGACAAAGACGACATCTGATAGAGCGCCAAAAAAAAACGGGCAGCCCCCTTGCGGTGACTGCCCGTTTTTTTGTGCCCGGGATTTAAGGCCTGACCTCGCTGAGGTTTGGGTCCCGCCCCGTATCAGGATCTTCCGGCGGCTGATCGGATTCAGTTTCGGTGACAGTTTCAGGTTCTGATTCAGGCTCTGGCCCGGTACTCACCGGACTGTGCATCTGATCCTGCACCACCTGCTCGTCAACACGCGGGTCGAGGCAGGCCACCAGCGGTGAACTCGTCATGTTGTCCGGCATGGCCACGTGATGCAGCGGCGCATCTTCCACCTGATGCAGGTTGGTCACCGCTTTCGGGCGAATCCGCCACACCAGTACCAGCGCGAAGAAACTGAAAAACGCATAAAGCATCTGGCTGCCGAACAACTTCATCAGCACGCCGGCTACCAGCGGCCCGATACTCGCGCCAACGCCATAGGTCACCAGCAACATTGCCGTCAGGGACACCCTGCGATCGCCTTCGACATGGTCGTTGGAGAACGCCACCGCCAACGGATACAGGCAGAACTGCACCAACGAGCAGACGAAACCGGCGATAAACAGAACCTCCAGCGGCACCTGCGGCATGATCGCCAACGGCAATGCCGCCAGGGCCAGGCTGAATGCAAAACTGCGGATCAACACCGCCCGATCGTAGCGGTCGGACAACCAGCCCAACGGCCACTGCACCACCAGCCCGGCAAAAATGCAGCACCCCATGAACAGGCCGACCTGCTCCGTGGACAACCCTTGCTGCGAGGCATACAGCGGCGCCAGACCGTAGAACGAACCGACGATCAGGCCAGCCCCGAGCACCGTGCTCAATGACTGTGGCACGCGATTGATAAAGAACCGTGGTTCCATGGGCGCCGGATGCAAGGGTGCAGGGTGAATCCGTCGGGTCAGCGCCACGGGCACCAGGCAAAGGGCGAAACACAGGGCGACCAGCATCAGCAACTCCAGCCCCAGCGCCGGGTGCATGACCAGAATCAGCTGCCCCATCACCAGCCCCAGGTAAGAGGCGATCATGTAGCCGCTGAACACCAATCCGCGTTGCCTGGCTTCGGCCTGCTCGTTCAGCCAGCTCTCGATCACCATGTACTGGCACATCATGCCGAGGCCGACGATCACCCGCAGGAACAACCAGGCCGGCAGCCAATCGATCAGGCCATGGCCCAGCACCGCCGCGCCGACAATCCCGGCACAGGCCGAATAGGCCCGGATATGCCCGACCCGGGCAATCAAGCGGTGACCGATCTTGCCCCCCAGCACCAGGCCGAAGTAGTTGGCGGCCATCAAGGCACCGACCCACAGGCTGTCGACATGATCGGCCGCCAGGCGCAAGCCCAGGTAAGTACTCAACAGGCCCGAGCCGATCAACATCATCAGCGAGGCGAAATACAGCGCTCGAAAGGATTTCCAGATTTGGCGCATCGGCGTTCCGAGCGGCTCCTTGCAGTGAGAATCGGCTATCGCTAAACGATAGCCGGATGTCGACGGATCGTCAGGCCTGGGCGGCTAAAACACGCCGTTCCCAGGGAGAAATTTCATCAAGGAAACTGCTCAGTTCCAGAGTCTTCGAAGCAATGTAGCCTTCGATGAATTCCGCACCGAACAGTTCCCTGGCCAACTGGCTACGTTTCAGACGCTCAAGTGCCGCATGCAAGGTACACGGCAACGAAAGATTGTCCGGCACTTCGAATTCACCCTGGATCGGCGCGCTCGGTTCCAACGCGTTCTCGATGCCATGCAACCCCGCCGCCAGGCTGGCGGCAATCGCCAGATAGGGATTGGCATCGGCGCCCGGCAGGCGGTTCTCGACCCGACGGGCCACCGGCAGACTGGCCGGAATACGCAGGCCGGCCGCCCGGTTGTCGTAGGACCAGCAGGCATTATTCGGTGAGGCGTAAGGGTGGCACAAGCGCTGATAGGAGTTCACGTTCGGCGCAAACAGCGCGGTGAAGTCGGCCATGCACGCTTGCTGACCGGCAATGAAATGGCGGAAGGTGGCCGTCTCCTGCCCCGCCTCATCGCTGAACACGTTGCGCCCCGAATCGATCTCGACCACGCTCTGGTGGATATGCATCGAACTGCCCGGCGTATGCGCCAACGGCTTGGCCATGCACACCACGCTCAGACCATGCTTGAGTGCAACTTCCTTGAGCAGGTGCTTGAACAGGAACGTCTGGTCGGCCAGCAACAGCGGATCACCATGCAGCAGATTGATCTCGAACTGGCTGACGCCCATTTCGTGCATGAAGGTATCGCGAGGCAAACCCAACGCAGCCATGCATTCGTAGACTTCATGGAAGAAGGGACGCAGCCCATTGTTGGAGCTGACGCTGAACGCCGACTGACCATCCTCGCGACGACCGTCCAACCCCAATGGCGGTTGAAAAGCCTGGGTCGGATCAGTGTTGGGTGCGAAGACAAAAAACTCGAGCTCGGTCGCCACCACTGGCGCCAGGCCACGGGCCGCATAACGGGCAATCACCGACTTGAGCTGACCACGGGTCGACAGATTGCAGCTGGTGGTGGTGCCCAGTTCATCCGCGTCACAAATGGCGAAGGCCCGCGGCGGATGGCTCCAGGGCAGACGGTGGATTTGCGCAGGGTCCGGGATCAGCGCCAGGTCGCCATCGTCGCTGCCGTAAAAACGCGCCGGCGGGTATCCGCCCATGATGCATTGCAGCAGCACACCCCGCGCCATCTGCAAACGTCGACCGTCGAGAAACCCCTCGCAGGTCATCACTTTGCCCCGTGGAACGCCATTCAAATCCGGCGTGACACATTCAACTTCATCAATGCCCGTCAATCGCTGCGCGAGTGAACTCAGGCCAACGGTGGTCATGACACTATCCTTGTTATTGTGCGGGCCGCGAACGGCGACCGTACAAAATAGGCTCCGCGTGTTCGGAATTTCAAGCAGCGTCGATAAATATGCTGCCTGTCAGGGCAGGTAAAGACGGAACACCCCACCGCCCAACGGACCGCCATTGCCGATTTCGGTGCGTCCGCCGACGCCGTTGCGTTGATGCAACGCAGCAATTCGTCCGGCAAAGTACAGGCCCAACCCTGTGCTGCCGGTGCTTTGATTGATGCCCTGCACGTAATCGGCCTGACGCTCGATCATCTGCGCCGGATACCCCTCGCCATCGTCATTGATGGTCAACACCAGTTGCCCGGCTTCGTCGCTGGCGCTGATCAACACGGCATGCCGTGCAAAGCGAATCGCGTTGTTGATGCAGTTGGCCAACACCGACGCGATCAACTCGCGGTCGAAGAAACCCAGCGGGCTCAGCGGGTCCACTTCATAGGTGGCCATGATGCCGCGGCTGGCGAACACTTCCTGATGACAAGCCAGTTGCGCTTCGATGAAGTCGTCCAGTTCATGGTAGGCCGGTTGCAATGGCATCTGATTGACGCCGAGCTTGTACAGACCCAGCAGCTGCACCAGCATGCCGTTGAGGTGGGCGAACTCGAAGTCGATCACGCCCTGCTCCGGCGTCCGCTGCGCCGACTCCGGCAATCGCGCCAGCCACTGGCTCTGAGCCTGCATCAGCATGGCCAGCGAGTTCTTCATGTCGTGCACGGTAGAGGCGATCACCGTGGAGAAATCCAGTGCCTGCCGGTTTTCGTTCATTATCCAAACGCCTTGCTGTTGAGCTTCTGGTAACGCGGATAGCGTGCGTCGGTGTCGGGCATCAGGCCAACCATTTTCAGGCAGGTCCGGCATTCTTCCAGCTCCGCTGAAGGAGCGCCGGTATCGGTGCCGTGCAACAACGACTGCGCCAGGTTCAGGGCGATACTGATGTTCTTGGGCTGCATGGCCAGGGCTTTGCGAAAGACCTGCCGGGCCTCCACCAGATTGCCGGTCTTGTACACGCGCACGCCCTGACGGTTGAGTTCTGCCGCGGCATTGCCGGAATTGAGGATGCTCGGGTCGTCGGTCTGCTTGGCGATGTCCTTCATGACCGCCGGGTCGTCGCCGTAGATTTCCACGCAATTTTTCAGCATCGCGGTGCCGGCCTCGCTCTGCCCGAGCATTTTCAGTTGCTTGGCCACCAGCAATGCCGCTTCGGCGCTCATGAATTGCTCCATGCCGTCCAGGCGCAACAGGGCTTGCTCGGTGAGCTTGTCCGCCGTCTCGGCATCGTTGAGCAACAGACTGGTGGCCTTCATCAGGCGCGCGCGGATTTGCAGGCCCGGATCAGAGGGATTTTCCTTGGCCACGGCGCTCAATGTGGTGTTGATTTCCAGTCGGGTTCGCGTGTCCAGCCCCCTTTCGCTGCCCTTGCTGATCAATGCGTGGGCCAGGCCGAGGTTGCTCTCGGCATCCTTGAATCGCGACTGCGCACCCTGGCTTACGGCCTGGCGATAGGCCTTGGCCGCCGTGTCGAAGTCTTCGTTGGTCATCGCCAGCTTACCGAGCAACGCTTGCCGGCGCACCGCCAGCGGCGACAGGCGAATTGCCTCTTCCAGAACACGCTGTGCACCTTTGGTATCCCCTTCGGCGACCAGCACGTCAGCCATGCCGTCATACAGCGACGGCATCATCGGGAAGACCTTCAGGGCTTTTTCGTAGATGCCTTTGGCCTGCCCGACCTGGCCGCGCTTGAACAGCAACTTGCCCAACCCGGCAAACGCCCATGGCAACGGGCGGTCGGCGATGATGCCGTCGTACAGCCGCTCCAGCGCTTCGTTCTGATTGAGGTCGCGCAGGGCATCGGCGCGGTAGCGCAGGCACAGTGGCGAATAGCGGATGTCTTGCTTGCACAAGGCGATGCAGGCGTTGAGCACCTCCATCGGTTTGCCGCGGTCAAGGGCCTGCAGGATTGGCTTGAGCAGGGTTTTGCGCTGCTCCAGACGCTCCAGGCGCTGGGCCAGGCTGGAACGGTTGAAGGGCTTGGTCAGATAGGCATCGGGCTCGTGCTCCAGCGCACTGAGCACCATGGCCTGGCTGGTTTCAGCGGTGACCATGACGAACACCGCTTCATGGCTGATCAGCTTTTCCTCCATCAGGTCTTCGAGCACCTGCTGGCCGTTTTTCTTGCCGTCACCCAGGTGAAAGTCCTGCAGGATGAAGTCGTACTGCTTCTGCGAACACATTTTCAGCGCCTGTTCGCCGGTATCGGCAGTGTCCACTTCCTTGACACCCAGTTCGCGCAGCATCGACCGAACCGAACTGCGGAAGTCCGAGAAATCATCGACGATCAGAAAACGCTTTTGGTGATACGACAGCATCGAAGATTTCCAGGCAATTTAAGAAGAACAACCCAAAGGCAAATACACGGACGGACTCAGCTTCGCAGCCGCTGTTTTGGCGCGCAGATGATAACTGGTGGCACTAGGCTATCAAACACCTTCTCACAGAGATGAGCCCCCCCAGCCAACCGCAAAAGGCAAAATGGCCCCTGACTGTCCGTGTTATCGGCCAGCAGTGGTGTTCCCTTGAGAAGCTTCCCCAACGCTCACTCCGAATAGGTGAAGACGTTACTGAAAACGAGACATCGCGCACAAAAAAGTGCTGATAAATGAACGCCCTCAATGGCCTGACGCATACGCAGGACGGGAGCGGCCAGTGCTGCTCACTGATGTCGCCAAGCTCTGACTTGCAGATGGCTAGACCCGGCAAGATACGCCGATAAATTGACTAACCAAAAACAGCACTCCTAAGCTAACGCCATTCGTCGATTAATTGACGATTTTGATCAGAATCAGTCTTTAGTCGCAGGTCACCTGTGACGAGCCTAATGCCTTGATTTTCGAGGGTTACCCCGTCCCTTGAGAACATCGGTCAGGCCAGCCTGCACTGGGCTTGCATTGACGACTGACGGATGGTCAGTCTGGCAGCACCCTGGGCTGACCTAGACTCCGTTGAGGGGTGAGGGAGTACATCGTCATGTGCAATTCACTGATAATTATTCGTATTTATTTTCTGTCTCGGGCTTTGCCTGCCTTTTGGAAATGTTTGCCCTCGCTGCCGGCGCTGTTGATGGAGATAGCCTCATGGCCGGCGGTTGCCAATACCTGGGCGAGCACCATCGCGGCCTCCCGGCGCTCAAATCTGTCCTTCAATCGCGGCGACCAGACAAGCAAGTTGCTGACCCGCAAAGGCCTGTGGGCGGAGGCCATCCTTGGTTTTTCAAGGGGGACAGGAAGATGATCACTGACCCAAAAGAGCCAATTAGCGTGATGCTGATCGATTGCCGCCCCCTCGTGCTCAAGGGCCTTCACGACTTGATTGATGCCAGAAAGCCCAGAATGGAAGTGACAGGCCAGGCCACCACCTATACCCATGCACTGGATCTTGCCAATCAATTGCGACCCAATGTCATTTTTTTCAGTTTCTTTCCGGATGCGCTGAATCCTCTGGAGGTCGTCGCGGGACTCACCCGCAACTCCGAAATGAAAGTGCTGCTGTTCAAGGGCCTGTACGAAGCCGTTCCCGCAGCCCAGGCGATAGAGGCTGGCGCTCGCGGCATCGTGCTGGCGGAAGACCCGACGGAATCGATTACCCAGGCCATCCTCAAGGTCCACCATAGCGACATCGCAATGGATAGAGCCTGGGCCGGCGGCCTTTCCGGCTATGCCGCGACCGGGCAAGCACCCTTTAAATGCAATCTGGAGCAGGCGAAACAGGCGCGGTTGACGCTGCGCGAGAGAGAGCTGATTTGCGCCATCGTGGGCGAACCGTCGGCCAAATATGTGAGCATCGCCGGGCGCCTGGGGATCAGCGAGCACACCGTGCACAACCACCTCAGCAACATCTATCAAAAGCTGAATCTCATCAACCGCATCGACTTGCTGATGTATGCACTGAAACACGGGCTCACCAACAACGAAACACCGCCCAAGTCCTCCTGGGTGGAGCTGGATTGAATTTCAAGCCAATACAAGACGGTCTGCCCCTCACTTTCAGGGAAGGTTGGCCGTCAGCGTGTCGCCGTCCTTGTCGGTGGCCTGGAACAGAGTGCCCGGAATGTTCCAGTCGTTCTCGGCATATCCTGCCGAGTCAACCTGTATCTACCCGCCGCGTTCTTTAAGCCCTGTGCTGCTCGCCAGTTCACAGCGCATGCGATCATGGGGATCTCGTATCAGAACTGCAAAAAGAATGCGAGGGTGGTTTCCTAGGCCACCCTCGCATCCGTTCACGCGCGCAATGCCTCAGGCGCTGCCAAAAAAGATGTCGGTGCTCTGAAGATCGACCCCGACCAAGGTGATGGTTGTTGTTTGTCCGCCAGTCTCGGCAACCGTCACGACGCTGTTTGCGCCGGTGTTGTTGATCGATTGGACAACGGCGTTCGGGTCGCCGTTGAGCACCAGCTTGTCTTGCACGCCTGAACCCACATCGAAGCCGGTGACCTGGTACAGGTTCTCATTGACTGACAGATCGATGTTGAACGCATCCTGCTTACCGATCGTGCCAACCAGCGAGAAGTCGAAGGATGCGTTGGCCGGGTCGTTGGCGAACAGGTTGGCGGCAAACGTACTCGTCGCCGAGTCGCCATCCTTGTCCGTCAGCGTCGCGCTGAACGCCAGCTGGACATCGCTGGCCAGACTCTCGCTCTGCTGAATGAACTGGATCACCGGGATCTTGACATCGCCCCGGCCCATCGTCAGCTGAACAGCGTCGATCAGTGTCGCACCCTCCTTCTGGATGAGGAAGGACACCTGTCCGCCCGCCTCCGGCGTCAGGGTGTTCACCTCGACGCGGTTCGAAAACGAGCCATCCGCGTAGAAGATCCTGTAGTACAGGTCCTCGGTTGCGGTGTTGTAACCCGCCACGGAGTTGTCGATGAAGACCTTCATTCCCGTCAGCAGGCTCTCTGGATTGATGACGAAACTTTCATCGGCAGCGCTGATTGCCGCCAGGTTATCGCCCTGGAAAACGTTGTTGCCGACGCCGATACCGGACGTGCTGACGTTCATGGCCGCCGGGTCTATGTACGATGGCAGGGGGTTGGTCTGTAGCGCGGCTTCGGTGGGGTCGGGTGCTCCGAGCCCGATGCCGGTCAGGATGTCGGAGGTCGACGCCAGAGCCTTCGCGGAAAAGAACACGATCTCCTCGGATGTCGAAGGAATAGCCGGGTTACTCGTCTGCGGAATCAACAATGTGCGCACCGAGTCCGGGCCACCGGCAGCGAGCGAGCCGTCGGCACTGCTGAGCACTATCGTCGAACTGAAGCCTTGCACCAGATCCAGCGCATAGCGGCCATCGGCATAGGCGGTCAACGTGTAGTCGACGGTGGTATTCGCCGTTGCGGCGTTGTTGTCGAAATCACCGGTCAAGGTTCCTGCGAACTGGTACGCGCCATTGATATCCGGTGATGGCGACAGCTCGTGGAGCGTGCCGGTCCCGGTCGTGGTCGTGTTGTCTGGCCTGACGAGGGTGAACTGGCCATTGACCAACGAGATATCCAAACCGGCCGCACCCAGCCCGTCGGCTCCCGTCGCCATACTCCAGAACCCGGATTGCGCAAGGACGCTACCGGTCCCGATCAGGTTGCCGAAAGTGAGTGCGGGCCCATCGTCCTTGAACACCAGATTCTGCCCAATGTTCAGCGTCGCCTGGGCGCTGTCGCCGTCCCTGTCGGTCTTGATCGCCGTCAGCGTCACCAGGTTGTCCGAGGTCAGGCTCGTCGAGTCATCGGGATTAGTGGTGTTGGAATGCACCACGGCGCGGAGCTGGTCGAGCGTGACGCTGCCATTGGCGGCTACGCCGACGGTGAACACCAGCAGGTTGCTCGTGGCCGTACGCCCTTCCACCACGGTGCCATTGAGCGACAGGTTCACCGCCTGGCCCGAGGCCGTGTCGGTCAGCCCGGAGGCTCCGGCCACCACGCCCAGCGCATAGGTCAGGGTGCCGGCATCATCGGCACCAAACGCCGAAGTGAAGTTGGCCGCAAAGCTCTGGGTGGCGTTGCTCGCCAGCAGCGTCTCGTCCACTGTCAGCGTCGGCTCCGTGCCGGTGGTGCTGATACTCGGTCCGTCGTCCTTGAACA
>NZ_AKJJ01000062.1:0-71485 GCF_000282395.1 Pseudomonas sp. GM55
CTTGCCAGCGAAGCTTTTGGCGGCCTTGATGGCCCATTCGCTGGCAAGCCAGCTCCTACAGGGTGTTGTGTTTACAGGGTCAGGGTCAGTCGGTTGACGAGCGCCCCCGGTAACAACGCCGACGCCGTCGCCCGCTGGCTATAGGTGCTCGCCGACAGCAACAACTCCCGCTCCGCGGTCAACGCTTCCAGCTGCGAACCGAGCAGGCTGAAGGCGCTGTCATCAAAGCGCATGGTGCTGACCGGCGCCTGAATCTCGCCATTCTCGACCCAGAACGTGGCAAAACGGGTCATGCCGGTCAGGCGTGCGGCCGGTTGATCCGAGAAGTTCAGGTACCACAGGTTGCTGATGTACAACCCCGTACCCAGTTGCTTGAGGATGTCAGTGTCAGGCAATACCCCGGCTTTCATGTTCAGCGCACTCGGTGACTCACCGCCGCTGGCGCCATTGGCGGTCAAACCGTATTCCGCTGCGCTGCGCGAGCTGACCAGTTGTGCCCCGACCTTGCCATCGACGATCAACCTCAGATCACTGCGTGGATAACCCTCATCGGAAAACGCCGGGCTCAGCGAGCCGCTGACTTTTTCATCCAGCGAGACCAGCGGGCTGAAAGCGCTGTCGCCACCGTAGAGCTTTTGCAGCGGGCTGCTTTTGCTGGCAATCGACTGTGCCGAGAAACCACCCCAGCACAGCATGCCCATGATTTCTTCCAGCGCCGCCGGTGCCAGGTAAGCGCGGTACTGACCAGGCGCCAAAGTGCGCAGCGGTCGCCCCAGGAACTCAAGCTGCTCACGGGCTTGCCGAAAGCGTTTGGCAAAGCCTTCGGTGCTCCAGTCGTGCCCGGCGTAGCTGGCTTTCACGGCCTGGCCGTTCTCGTGGAACAGGCTGAAGTCGAAATTGAAGCTGTTGGCCTGATGCCAGCCGAAGGCACCCGAAGAACTGGCAAAACCACGGCTGATCGGCCCGGCAGCGTAAAAGCCGACAAGATCCAGTCCTTCGGCGGCCTGGGTAATCTGCGCGACCACCTGCTCGGTGTCCGGCAGTGGATGCGACTGCACGTTGTTGCTCTGCCAGCCATTGTGGTTGAGCAGCAGATAAGGATCCTGGGGCAGCAGCGGCAAGGTTTCCCGCAACTGTTGCAGGCCTTCGTTCAAGCGTTGCAGATCAACCTGGGGATCGCCGGCCAGGGTGATGTTCAGGTCGGCATGGCGGCCTTCGTTGATCAGCTTCAGGCCGATACTCGCCTGCTGCACCTGACCGGCCTGACGCACCTTGGCGTGGTTGAAACGCACGAAGGCCGACGATTCGGCTGCGTAGCTGAGGGTGAACTGCTCGGGCTCGCGAAGCGCTTGACGCAGGCTGTTGACCAGCGCCTTGAACGACGCGGACGAACTGTTTGAAGGATTCATCAGGCGTCTCCTCCGAATACATCAACGTTGCTGAACACGCAGGCCGGTGACGCATGACCGACGCGGATCACCTGGTTCGGTTCACCCTTGCCGCAGTTCGGTGTGCCGAGGACCTTGAAGGTACTGGCATCGCCGACGGCGCTGAGGCTCTTCCAGAACTGCGCGGAGATGCCCCTGTAATTGGGATTCTTCACCACACCCTTGAGTTCGCCGTTTTCGATCAGTTGGCCCCATTCGCAACCAAACTGGAATTTGTTGCGGGCATCGTCGATCGACCAGGAACGGTTGGTGGACATCAGCACGCCGTGTTCGATGCCGCCGATCAGTTGTTCAATGGACTGATCGCCGGGCTCGATGTTGAGGTTGCCCATGCGGTCGATCGGCGGACGGTTCCAGCCGCAGGCACGGCTGTTGGCGACGCCGTCCATGCCGGCGCGGAATTGCGAAAGCGCGCCGCCCAGCGGACGCAGCAACAAGCCTTCGCGGATCAGGAACTGTTTGCTGGCGGGCGTGCCGTCGTCGTCATGGCCGTAGCTGGCGAGCTCCTCGGGGATCTCCGGGTCGAAGGTCACGTTGAGCAGGCCGGAACCGTATTGCAGGCGGCCGAAATCTTCGGCTTTAACGAAACTGGTGCCGGCGTAATTGCGCTCGTCACCGAGGATGCGGTCCAGCTCCAGCGGATGGCCGATGGATTCGTGAATTTGCAGCATCATCTGGTCGGGCATCAGCAGCAGATCGCGCTTGCCTTGCGGGGTGTTTGGCGCCAGCAGCAATTGCAGGGCCTGATCGGCCACCTGAGCACCGGCACCGATCAGCCCGCAGCGGCTGATGACGTCCGCCGCGCCTTGCTGGCCGAAGTTCTCGCGGCCCAGGCTGCGGGTCTGGCTGTCGTTGCCGTCGTAGGCCGTGACATCCAGGCCGGGGTACACAAAGCGTTGGGCCTGGCGCAGTTCGGCACCGGCGCTATTGAGGTAAATCTGCTCGACGTGGGTGATACCCAGGCTGACTTGCCAGTTCACCAGGCGTTCGTCCCTGGGCACGGCGGCGGATTCGGCACCGAGTAACGCGTAGCAGTCGCTCAGGGACGGGAAGACCTGGTCGAGGTTGGGCGAAAAGTAATCGGCGCGGTCGCTGGAAACCGTCTGCTCGCGCAGGTCCAGCAAGGCGTGGGGCTTGAGTCGACGGGCCTGGAGCTCGGCGCGTTCGAGGGCGGCTTGCAGGCCTTGTTGCGACAAATCACTGGTCGCCGCATAGGCCTCGACGCCATTGACCCGCACGGTCAGCATCGCCCCTTCGTCACGGCTCAGGCTTGGCGGTTCGGCGACGTTCTTGCGTACCGACAGGTACTGCCCGGACTCGCGCACATAACGCAGGGAAAAGAATTCAGCACCCGTGCGCAAGGCAGCGAAGCGCTGCTTGAGCTGGGGGTAGAAATCGAACATTCGTGAACCTCCTGGGTATGGAGTGGCGACGCAGCGGTGTTGCGAGGGGGGAGAGGTGAAACGATTACGTGGCGCTAGATTAGGCCTGCGAGGGGGGAGTATCAAGTTTGGAGCGGTAGAGGTGTGTTGTTTGTAAGGGCCTCATCGCGGGCAAGCCCGCTCCCACAAGGTCATGCGCCAATCTTGAAATCGCGCATATCCTGTGGGAGCGGGCTTGCCCGCAATTGGCCGCTACGCGGTGTTATGCGGTCTGAGTCACTTCCCGCACCGGCTTGCCCTTCACCGGTGCTCCAGCCGCCACATAGTAAGTGGCTGTGCTGCGCGGCAACGGCTTGCGGCCACGGATCTTGTCGGCGATTTTCTCGGCCATCATGATCGTCGGCGCGTTGAGGTTGCCGGTGGTGATGATCGGCATGATCGAGGCATCGACCACACGCAGGCCCTGCATGCCATGCACGCGACCCTGGCCATCGACCACGGCCATTTCGTCGGTGCCCATCTTGCACGAGCAGGACGGGTGGAACGCGGTTTCAGCGTGTTCGCGGATGAACTTGTCCAGTTGCTCGTCGGTTTGCACCTCGATGCCCGGGCTGATCTCGCGACCACGGAAAGCGTCCAGTGCCGGTTGCTGCATGATTTCACGGGTCAGGCGGATGCCGTCGCGGAATTCCTGCCAGTCCTGCTCGGTGGCCATGTAGTTGAACAGGATGCTCGGGTGCTGGCGCGGGTCCTTGGACTTGACCTGGATGCGACCACGGCTAGGCGAGCGCATGGAGCCCATGTGCGCCTGGAAACCGTGCTCTTTCACACCGTTGCTGCCGTTGTAGTTAATCGCCACCGGCAGGAAGTGGTACTGGATGTTCGGCCATTCGAATTCAGGACGGGTACGGATGAAACCGCCGGCTTCGAACTGGTTGCTGGCGCCGATGCCGGTGCCGTTGAACAGCCACTCGGCACCGATGGCCGGCTGGTTGTGCAACAGCAGCGACGGGTACAGCGAGACCGGTTGGGTGCAAGCGTATTGCAGGTACAACTCAAGGTGGTCCTGCAGGTTCTCACCGACGCCAGGCAGGTCGTGGACCACCGGAATGTCGAGGCTTTGCAGGAGTTTTGCCGGACCTACGCCGGAGCGTTGCAGGATCTGCGGCGAAGCGATGGCGCCGGAGCACAGCAGCACTTCCTTGCGCGCCTTGACTTCAACACGTTCTTCAGCGGCGCCGACCAGGTAACGCACGCCGACCGCACGCTTGCCTTCGAACAGGATCTTGTCGGTCAGGGCGTGGGTGACGATGGTCAGGGTCGAACGCTTCTTGGCCACGTCGAGGTAACCGCGGGCGGTGGAGGCACGACGACCCTTGGGCGTCACGGTGCGGTCCATCGGGCCGAAGCCTTCCTGCTGGTAGCCGTTGAGGTCTTCAGTGCGCGGGTAACCGGCTTGCACGCCAGCTTCAACCATGGCGTGGAACAGCGGGTTGTTGCCGGCTTTCGGTGTGGTCACGCTCACCGGGCCGTCGCCACCGTGGTAGTCGTTCGGGCCGATGTCGCGGGTTTCCGCCTTGCGGAAATACGGCAGGCAGTCCAGGTACGACCAGTCCTCGAGACCTGGCAGTTTCGCCCAGCCGTCGTAGTCCATCGCGTTACCGCGGATGTAGCACATGCCGTTGATCAGCGAGGAGCCGCCCAGGCCCTTGCCGCGGCCGCATTCCATCCGGCGACCGTCCATGTATGGCTCCGGATCGGTTTCGTAGGCCCAGTTGTAGCGACGGCCTTGCAGCGGGAACGCCAGGGCGGCCGGCATCTGCGTGCGGAAGTCCATGCGGTAGTCCGGACCGCCGGCTTCAAGCAGCAGGACGGTGACGCCTGCGTCTTCGGTCAGACGGGTCGCCAGGGTGTTACCGGCGGAGCCGGCACCGATGATGATGTAATCGAATTCTTGGGACATTGAATGCACCCTCTTTGAAGTTGGTTCAGGTCAGGCTGTCTCAAGGCGAGCGCTTCGCGCTCGATTCGCTGGCAAGCCAGCTCCTACAGGTATTAAGCGACCTTGTAGGAGCGGGCTTGCCCGCGAAGACGGCCTGGCAGGCAATACAGAGCCCGGGGTCTTAGAACACCGAGACGTAATCGCCCAGCTCGACCTGTACCGATTTGATGCGGGTGAAGTTGTTCAGCGAGCTGATGCCGTTTTCACGGCCAACACCCGACTGCTTGTAGCCGCCAACCGGCATCTTCGCGTCGGACTCGCCCCAGGCGTTGATCCAGCAGATACCGGCTTCCAGTTGGTGAATCACGCGGTGAGCGCGGTTCAGGTCGCGGGTGACGATACCGGCGGCCAGGCCGAAGTCGGTGTCGTTGGCGCGACGGATCACTTCTTCTTCGGTTTCGTAGGTGAGGATCGCCATCACCGGGCCAAAGATTTCTTCACGCACGATGGTCATGTCGTCGGTGCAGTCGGTGAACACGGTCGGCGCGACGAACGCGCCTTTGGCGAATTCGCCGTCGGTCAGACGCTCACCGCCGCACAGCACGCGGGCGCCTTCTTCCTTGCCCTTGGCGATGTAGCCCAGCACGTTTTCCATGTGGGCGAAGCTGACCAGTGGGCCGAAGTTGGTGTTTTCGTCTTCCGGGTTACCAACGCGGATGCGCGCAACGCGCTCAACGATCTTGGCTTCGAAGGCGGCTTTCAGGTGGGCCGGAACGAACACGCGAGTACCATTGGTGCAGACCTGGCCGGAGCTGTAGAAGTTGGCCATCATCGCGGTGTCGGCGGCGCGATCGAGGTCGGCGTCGTCGCAGATGATCAGCGGCGACTTGCCGCCCAGTTCCATGGTCACGTCTTTCAACGAGGAAGCCGAGGCGCTGGCCATGACTTTCTTGCCGGTGTCGGTGCCGCCGGTGAAGGAGACTTTCTCGATGCGCGGGTGCTCGGTCAGCCAGGTGCCGACTTCACGGCCGCTGCCGGTCAGGACGTTGAACACGCCGTTCGGCAGGCCGGCTTCGGTGTAGATCTCGGCCAGTTTCAAGGTGGTCAGCGAGGTGACTTCACTTGGCTTGAAGATCATCGCGTTACCGGCCGCCAGGGCTGGTGCGGATTTCCACAGGGCGATCTGGATCGGGTAGTTCCACGCGCCGATACCGGCCACGATGCCCAGCGGCTCGCGACGGGTGTAGACGAACGAGGTGGTGCGCAGCGGAATCTGCTCGCCTTCGATGGCCGGTACCAGGCCTGCGTAGTACTCCAGCACGTCAGCGCCGGTGACGATGTCGACGTAGCGGGTTTCGGAGTAGGCCTTGCCGGTGTCCAGGGTTTCCAGGGCGGCCAGTTCGTCGTTGCGCTCACGCAGGATTTCCACGGCGCGACGCAGGATGCGCGAACGCTCCATGGCGGTCATCGCAGCCCAGATTTTCTGGCCCTTTTCGGCGCTGACCACAGCACGCTCGACGTCTTCCTTGGTGGCACGTTGTACTTTTGCGAGGACTTCACCGTTAGCCGGGTTGATGGCTTCGAAAGTGGCGTCGCTGCTGGCGTCGGTGTACGCGCCGTCGATGTAGAGTTTTTGCAGTTCGAAACGGGCCATAAAGTCCTCGCAAGAGCATTAAGTGATTGGCGCGGTTCAGGGGTTGAGCGTTTATGTGTGCTCTAACTCACCCGCTTGGCCAGTTGGGTATCCATGTATTCGTAAGCAATCTGTTGCGCCTGCCCGGTGTCGAAAGCATCTCCCGACAGCGCGCCGCGCAACCACAATCCGTCGATCAACGCTGCCAGGCCACGGGCGGCGCTGCGCGCATCATTGAGCGGCAGCACACGGCGGAACTGGCAGCACAGGTTGGAATACAGACGGTGATCGTTGATCCGCTGCAACCTGTGCAAAGACGGCTGGTGCATGCTGGTGGCCCAGAAGGCCAACCAGGTTTTCATTGCCGGGCCATTGACCTGGCTGGCGTCGAAGTTGCCTTCGATGATCACCTGCAGATGCGCCCGCGGGCTGTCATCTGTCAGCGCCAATCGGCGCGCGGTGACGTTCTCGCTCAGGACGGTCATCAGGTACCCCATGGTGGCGGCGATCAGGCCATTCTTGTCCTGAAAGTAGTGACTGATGATGCCGTTCGAGACACCGGCCAAACGGGCGATCAGCGCAATGCTGGCGTCCCCCATTCCGACCTGATCGACGGCCAGCAATGTGGCTTCGATCAATTGCTGGCGGCGGATGGGTTGCATACCGACCTTGGGCATCTTGCACATCTCCTTAGGCCTTCCGGCAGACGTCATACGGCTACCGGCTTGAGGGCCAGTCTATTTTGTTTTGATTGAACGTTCAATCAACAAAGAATAAGATCTGCGACAAATCGTCGCTGCTTACAGATTTTTCCTACGTGTAAATGGCGGCAAACCGACATCCGAAACGGCTCGAAGCCTGTACGCCACGGCGTCTCATGGGCTTCGGGCTTTTTTCGGGCTGTCTTTATATCACCCACCGGTCGGCTGCCCACTAACCGATTGGTCGGGTAACTCGTTTGTCTTGCGTTCTTCTCTCGCACTGCCCGGAGCATCTGTGCCATGAGTTCTGCCTCGCTAATAAAGACCCCACCCGAGAAGGTGACGGTCAACGGTTGGGTGTTCTACACCTCTACCGCGTTGATTCTGTTGTTGACCGCCATTCTGATCATCGCCCCGCAAGAGGCCGGCAGAATGCTGGGTATGGCGCAAGCCTGGTTGTCCCGCAGCTTCGGCTGGTACTACATGGTGGTGATTGCCGCCTACCTGATTTTTGTCGTCGGCCTGGCGTTTTCGTCCTACGGCAAACTCAAGCTCGGCAGCAAGGACGACACCCCGGACTTCAGCTACGGCGCCTGGGCGGGGATGCTGTTCTCCTCGGGTATCGGTATTTCGCTGCTGTACTTCGGTGCATCCGAGCCGCTGGACCACTACTTCAACCCGCCGGAAGGCGTGGCCGGCAGCAACCTTGCCGCCCGTCAGGCCGTGCAACTGACTTTCCTGCACTGGGGTCTGCACGGCTGGGCGATCTATGCGCTGGTCGGCCTGGCTGTTGCCTACTTTGCTTACCGTCATAACCAGCCGCTGGCGTTGCGTTCGGCACTGTATCCGCTGGTAGGCGAGCGTTGGGTCAAGGGCGCGGCCGGGCATGCGGTGGACGGCTTCGGCATGTTCGTGACCCTGCTGGGTCTGGTGACCAACCTGGGGATTGGTTCGCTGCAAGTGTCGTCGGGGCTGGAAAACCTGTTCGGCATGGAACACAGCAACACCAACCTGCTGATCGTGATCATTGTGATGAGCACCGTGGCGACCATCGCTGCTGTGTCGGGCGTAGAAAACGGCATCCGTCGCCTGTCCAACCTGAACATCGTGCTGTTCAGCGGCCTGCTGATTTTCGTCCTGTTGTTCGGCCCGACCCTGCACCTGCTCAACGGCTTCGTGCAGAACGTCGGTGACTACCTGAACGGCGTGGTGCTGAAGACTTTCGATCTCTATGTTTACGAAGGCGACAGTGAGAAGTCCGACCGCTGGTTGGGCCTGTGGACCCTGTTCTACTGGGCCTGGTGGATTTCCTGGGCGCCATTCGTGGGCATGTTTATCGCGCGTATTTCCCGTGGTCGCACCGTGCGCGAACTGGTCGCCGGCGTGCTGTTGATTCCGCTGGGCTTTACCCTGGCGTGGCTGTCGATCTTCGGTAACTCGGCCCTGGACCTGGTGATGAACCATGGGGCGGTAGAGCTCGGGAAGACCGCGCTGGAACAGCCGTCCATGGCGATCTACCAGTTGCTTGAGCATTACCCGGCGTCGAAAGTGGTGATCGGCGTGTCGATCTTTGTCGGTTTCGTGCTGTTCCTGACCCCGGCGGATTCCGGCGCGGTGATGATGGCCAACCTGTCCTGCAAGGGCGGTACCGTCGATGAAGACGCACCGCACTGGCTGCGGATCTTCTGGTCGGTGGTGATCACCCTGGTGACCATCGGCCTGCTGTTCGCCGGCAACTTCGAAGCCATGCAAACCATGGTGGTACTGGCAGGTCTGCCGTTCTCGGTGGTGCTGGTGTTCTTCATGTTCGGCTTGCACAAGGCCATGCGCCAGGACGTACAGATCGAACAGGAACAAGCGGAACTGGCGGCACGCGGTCGCCGTGGTTTCACTGAGCGTTTGACTCAGTTGGACCTGCAACCGAGCCAGTCGGTCGTTCAGCGTTTCATGGACAAGCATGTCAGCCCGGCATTGCAAGATGCGACGACGCAAATGCGTGCTCAAGGTCTGGAAGTTCAGACGCTGCTGGGCAAGTCCAAGCGTTGCATGGGCGTACGGGTCGAGATGGAAGAGGGCAACCCGTTTGTCTACGAAGTGAGTCTGGACGGCTACCTGGCCACGCCAACCGAATCGGCTCAGTCCGATGAGGCGCGTCAGCGTTACTACCGCGCTGAGGTGTACCTGCACAACGGCAGCCAGGACTACGACTTGATGGGCTTCACCCAGGATCAGATCACCCGTGACGTGCTCGACCAGTTTGAAAGCCATCGGCAGCTCCTTGGCCGGGTTTACAGCTAAGTTGTGAGTGGCGCGGTGCTTCTGCCTGAAGCGCCGCATCATCTTGTAGGGGCTGGTTTGCCAGCGAATGTTGCACTTCGGTATGCCTGACACACCGCATCATCTTGTAGGAGCTGGCTTGCCAGCGAATGTTGCACTTCGGTATGCCTGACACACCGCATCATCTTGTAGGAGCTGGCCTGCCAGCGAATGTTGCACTTCGGTATGCCTGACACACAGCATCATCTTGTAGGAGCTGGCTTGCCAGCGAATGTTGCACCACGGAGTGCCTGACACTCCGCTTTCGCTGGCAAGCCAGCTCCTACAGAGATAGCGTCGATACAAATAACGCGTTCAAACAAAAACGCCGCGATACTCTCGCGGCGTTTTTGCATCTGTTGCCTTACCCCAAGTTCTTGCCGAGCAGTGCGTGATACAGCTCGCTGTCGCCGAGAATCCCCACCACATGGTTGTTATCGTGCAGCACCAGCTTGTTGCCGGTCTGATAACGAATCTGCAGTGCGTCGCGCATGCCGATGTTGGAGTCCACCAGAGTCGGCTTGCGTTCCAGGCCTTCGACGGCCTGCCCCGGCATCCAGTTCTGCAGGTCCATGCTCGAGCCGTTCTTGCGTGCGCCTTTGATGGTGTTGCCTTCAGCCAGGTCAAGCCACGAATCGCCACCCGGATCGAGGCATACCGAACCGTTGATGCGTTTGCAGTTGTCCAGGGTGCGCATCAGGCTGCGACCGCACAGTACGTTCAGCGGATTGGTGTGGGCCACGAAGGTCCGTACATAATCGTCCGCAGGGTTGAGGACGATTTCTTCCGGTTTGCTGTACTGGATGATCCGGCCGTCTTTCATGATCGCAATACGGCTGCCGAGTTTGAGCGCTTCATCAAGGTCGTGGCTCACGAAGACGATGGTCTTGTGCAGCTTGCGTTGCAGTTCCAGCAGTTCGTCTTGCAGGCCTTGGCGGATCAGCGGGTCGAGTGCCGAGAACGGTTCGTCCATCAACAGGATGTCGGCGTCCATCGCCAGCGCACGGGCCAGGCCTACGCGTTGTTGCATACCACCGGACAGCTCGTTGGGCTTCTTGTTGCGCCATTGGCTCAGGCCCACGAGTTCAAGCTTTTCATCTACCAGTTTGCGGCGTTCCTTTTCAGGACGGCCTTGCATCTCCAGGCCGAAACTGATGTTTTCGCGCACGGTGAGCCAAGGCATCAGGGCAAACTTCTGGAACACCATCGCAATGCGCTTGGTGCGCATCATTTTCAGTTCGGCGGCGGAGCAGGAAGCAATATCGATCTGCTTGCCTTCGTGCTCGACGAACAGCTTGCCGCGGCTGACGGTGTTGAGGCCGTTGATGCAGCGCAGCAGGCTGGACTTGCCGGAGCCGGACAGGCCCATCAGCACGCAGATTTCACCTTTTTCGATATCCAGGCTGGCTTTTTCAACGCCGACAATCTGCCCGGTCTTTTTCAGGATTTCGTTGCGCGTCATGCCTTGATCCAGCAGCTTGAGAGCCTCGCGCGGATCCTTGGAAAAAATGACATCGACGTTATCGAAGCGAATAATGCTCATGCGTCACCCCCTACTTTGGCTTCGGGTTGTTTGCAGATACGGTCGAGCATGATCGCCAGCAGTACGATCGCCAGGCCCGCTTCGAAGCCCAGGGCGATATCAGCGGTATTCAGTGCGTTGACCACCGGTTTACCCAATCCGTCGGCGCCTACCAGTGCCGCGATCACCACCATCGACAACGACAGCATGATGCACTGGGTGATGCCGGCCGCGATGCTCGGCATGGCGTGAGGCAGTTCGATCCGCGTCAGCAGTTGGCGACGCGAGCAGCCAAAGGCCTTGCCGGCGTCCATCAGTTCTTCCGGGACATCGCGGATACCCAGGTAGGTCAGGCGGATGGGCGCGGCAATCGCGAACACCACCGTGGAGATCAGGCCCGGGACCACACCCAGCCCGAAGAGGGTCAGGGTAGGAATGAGGTAAACGAAGGTCGGTACGGTCTGCATCAGATCGAGTACCGGACGCATTAAAGTGTAGAACATCGGCTTGTGCGCCGCGACGATGCCCAGCGGTACACCGATGACCACGCAGACCAGGGTGGCGAACATCACCTGGGCGAGGGTTTCCATGGTTTCCTGCCAGTACCCCAGATTGAGGATCAGCAGAAAGGAGGCAACGACAAACGCAGTCAGGCCCCATTTTCGTTGAATGAAGTGAGCCAGTAGCGCGATCAGGCCGATCAGTGCCAGCGGGTTGAACCAGGTCAGCGCAAACGTCACGCCGTGGATCATCGTTTCCAGTGACACGGCGATTGCGTCGAAGGTGCTGGCGCCGTGTTGCGTCAACCATTCAACGAAGCCCGCGATGTACTGGCCTAAAGGGATTTTCTGATCAATCAGCATGGTAGTGAACGTCCGCATGCAAGGAAATAAACAGCCCGGACGGCCGGAGCCGTCCGGCATAAGCGATTACTGGTTGAGCTTGGCTTTCACGGCTTCCAGGCCAGGTTTACCGTCAGTGGTGGTCACGCCAGCGAGCCAGGTATCGAGCACCTGTGGATTCTTTTTCAGCCAGGCCTTGGCGGCCGCGTCAGGCTTCATCTTGTCGTCCAGGATGTTGCCCATGAGTTCGCTTTCCATGTCGACAGTGAACTCCAGGTTTTTCAGCAGTTGGCCCACGTTACTGCATTCCTCGGCGTAACCCTTGCGGGTGTTGGTCGCCACGGTGGCAGCACCGAAATCCGGGCCAAAGAAATCGTCGCCGCCGGTCAGGTATTGAATCTTGAAGCGCTTGTTCATCGGGTGCGGCGCCCAGCCGAGGAAGACCACGGCGGTGTCGCGTTTCTGAGCGCGGTCGACTTGCGACAGCATGCCGGCTTCGCTGGACTCAACGACCTTGAAGCCTGCGTCCTTGAGGCCGAAGGCGTTCTTGTCGATCATCGTCTGAATCAGGCGGTTACCGTCGTTGCCAGGCTCGATGCCGTAGATCTTGCCGTCGAGCTCTTTCTTGAACTTGGCGATGTCGGCGAAGTCATGCAGCCCTTTGTCGTACAGGGCCTGGGGAACGGCGAGGGTGTACTTGGCGCCCTTGAGGTTGGTGCGCACGGTGTCCACGGTGCCGGCATCGCGATAGGCCTTGATGTCGTTTTCCATGGTCGGCATCCAGTTGCCGAGGAATATGTCCATGTTCTTGCCGTCGGCCAGGGACTTGTAGGTCACTGGCACGGAAATCATGGTGGTCTTGGTCTTGTAGCCGAGGGCGTTGAGCACGACGCTGGTTGTCGCGGTTGTTGCGGTAATGTCGGTCCAGCCGACATCGGAGAAGTTTACGGTACTGCACTGCGCCGGTTCTGCGGCTTGCGCCAGAACCGGCAGACTAAGCATGGCGGCCAACAACAACGACGGGGAACCTTTCATGGATGGACTCCTTGGTGTTTTTTTTGGCAGTGTTCCGACTGGACCACCGCACTTATAGGTTGCGGTTGGATGGCGTTCTGGAGACAGCTCTACCACGGCGCCTTGCAATCGAGTCGATATGATCATGTACCAGTGAAAATCTGACGCCTACAGGGTGCGTCGTATCCAGTACAGGGATGGTCGCATCCAGTGTCGGTGACGTCGTTTACAGATTTTTTCAGCCCATTTTCTCCCTCTGAATCGCAAAAAAACGGCGAAAACACGGCGTAAAAGACACGCGGCGCTGGTGGGCATGAGTGCGTCGGTTAGAGACGTCGAACAACACGATAAAAGCTTGATGATGCGGTCATCTCGGCGGATTGCAGCTTGAGCGTAGCAGCTCCGTTACCGCGCGCTTTTGCGTGCGCAGTGGGCCCATCCAGGAGTTCGGCAGTAATGGCTATCAGTGTTTTCGACCTGTTCAAAATCGGCATCGGTCCTTCCAGTTCGCACACCGTGGGGCCCATGCGGGCGGCGGCGTTGTTCGTGCAGGGCTTGCGCGAGCGTGGTTTGCTGGAGCGGGTGCAGCGTGTCGAAGTCCAGCTGTTCGGCTCGTTGTCGGCCACCGGCATCGGCCACGGCAGCGACAATGCGGTGATCATGGGCTTGATGGGCGAGTGGCCGGATGCAATCGATCCGTCGCAAATCGGCATCCGGATCCAGGCCCTGCGCGAAACCCACACGCTGTTGCTAGACGGTCGGCTGTCGGTGCCATTCATCTGGGCCAGGGACATGCGCCTGATCGACGAAAACCTTCCGTACCACCCCAACGCCATGACCCTGATTGTCGAAGATGACCATGGTGAGTTTCATCGCGATACCTATTATTCGGTCGGCGGCGGTTTTGTCGTCGATCAGGCACAAGCCTCCAGCGGCGTGGTGGACCTGGATCGCACCGTGCTGCCCTACGATTTTTCCAGCGCCGCCGAGCTGCTGGAGCTGTGCAAAACACACAACCTGCGTGTGGCTGAATTGATGATGGCCAACGAGAAAGTCTGGCGCAGCGAAGAGGAAATCCGCAGCGGCCTGATGAAGCTCTGGCGCGCCATGCAGGATTGCGTCGAACAAGGCCTGAAACACGAAGGCATCCTGCCCGGCGGGCTGAACGTGCGCCGCCGCGCGGCCAAGCTGCACCGCAGCTTGCAGGAGTTGAACAAGCCCAACGTGATCGGCTCGACCTTGAGCGCCATGGAATGGGTCAACCTGTTCGCCCTGGCGGTCAACGAAGAAAACGCCGCCGGCGGGCGCATGGTAACGGCGCCGACCAATGGCGCGGCGGGGATCATTCCGGCGGTGTTGCATTACTTCATGAAGTTCAGCGAAGCGGTGACCGACGCGAATGTCGTCGACTACTTCCTCGGTGCGGCGGCGGTGGGAATCCTGTGCAAGAAGAACGCCTCGATCTCCGGTGCTGAAGTCGGTTGCCAGGGTGAAGTCGGATCGGCCTGCGCCATGGCCGCGGCCGGGTTGGCGGAAATTCTTGGCGCCACGCCAGAACAACTGTGCAACGCGGCGGAAATCGGTCTGGAACACAACCTCGGCCTGACCTGCGACCCGGTGGGCGGGCTGGTCCAGGTGCCGTGCATCGAGCGCAATGCAATTGCGGCGGTCAAGGCGATCAATGCGGCGCAAATGGCTTTGCGCGGCGATGGCCAGCACTTTATCTCGCTGGACCGGGTGATCCGCACCATGCGCGATACCGGTGCCGACATGCATGACAAATATAAGGAGACATCGCGGGGCGGGTTGGCGGTGAGTGCGGTGGAGTGCTGACACCCCTGTCCCCGTAGGAGCTGGCTTGCCAGCGAAAGCGGTGATTCTACCGCTGAAGAGGTGTCGGATGTTCCGGCCTCTTCGCTGGCAAGCCAGCTCCTACGCACAGACAGACCAGTCAAAACTGCGCGCCAAGTGAACACTCGCTCGAAACCGCGCCGCCTTTTAGTGCGTCGCTCATAGATAAATCGTCTTGCCAGCGGTCGGAGTCATTCAAGACCTCGACCATTCGTCACCCGTGCCTGCGGTGACACTCTTTTCCAGCTGCTCGTAGCCCTGTTCCCACAAGTGCTACCGAATTGCTCACAGCTTGTGGGCCGGGGCGCTTGCCAGCCCTGATGGCCATTTAAATCCCTACTCCCTGCATGTCATATATAGACACATTCCGACGTCGTTTTTAGGAGTTATTGAACGCGCATTCAAATTTAGGCATGGCAATTGCTCTGTCATTACAAAGCCCGTCTCCCACGCGAGAACGATGGCAATAAAAAGAGCCTCCGCCTGAGGCCATCACCCGCTTTGTGTGAGGAGATACCGCGATGACGACGTTCAACTCCGGGGCCCAACCCCAGAACCGTGCGCCTCAATCCATCGGCTTTCTGCTGCTGGACAATTTCACGCTGATTTCTCTGGCCTCCGCAGTGGAACCCCTGCGCATGGCCAACCAATTGTCCGGTCGCGAGCTGTATCGCTGGACCACCCTCACCGTCGATGGCGGTCAGGTCTGGGCCAGTGACGGTCTGCAGATCACCCCCGACGCCTCCATGCACAAAGCCCCGCCAATGGACACTGTCATCGTCTGCGGCGGTATCGGTATTCAACGCACTGTTACCCGGGAACACGTGTCATGGCTGCAAAGCCAGGCCCGTCAGTCCCGCCGCCTTGGCGCGGTGTGCACCGGCAGCTGGGCCCTGGCCTGCGCCGGCCTGCTCGACGGTTTCGATTGCAGTGTGCACTGGGAATGTCTGGCAGCGATGCAGGAAGCTTTCCCCCGGGTAGCCATGAGCACCCGCCTGTTCACCCTCGACCGTAACCGTTTCACCAGCTCGGGCGGCACCGCGCCGCTGGACATGATGCTGCACCTGATCAGTCGCGATCACGGTCGCGAACTGTCGGCGGCCATTTCGGAGATGTTCGTCTACGAGCGCATCCGCAACGAACAGGATCACCAGCGTGTGCCGCTCAAGCACATGCTCGGCACCAACCAGCCAAAATTGCAGGAAATCGTTGCGCTGATGGAAGCCAACCTCGAAGAGCCGATCGACCTCGACGAACTGGCAGTGTATGTCGCGGTGTCCCGTCGTCAGCTCGAGCGGTTGTTCCAGAAGTACCTGCACTGCTCGCCGTCGCGTTACTACCTGAAACTGCGCCTGATCCGCGCCCGGCAATTGCTCAAGCAAACGCCGATGTCGATCATCGAGGTGGCGTCGGTCTGCGGTTTCGTGTCCACGCCGCACTTCTCCAAGTGCTACCGCGAGTACTTCGGCATTCCGCCGCGTGATGAGCGCGTTGGCTCCAACACTACTCAGCAAGTGGCGATGATGCCGCTGCCGCAAGCGCTGGTGCTGTCGCCGTTGTCCGGGCCGTTGTCGGCATTGAGCCAGGCGCGTAACGAGTCGACTTTCGCCAGCGTAAGGCTTTAAACCGAGGCGTTTTCATCGCGGGCAAGCCCGCTCCCACAGGTCCTGAGTCGAAGCCCCAATTACGTGATCGACAAAGAACCCTGTGGGAGCGGGCTTGCCCGCGATTGGATTTATCGGCCTGTGTGGCTCTGCTGATACTCCGCCAGGGCCGGCAACAACTGCTTGTCGATCGCCTGGCGCACCGCCGGCAGGATGGTCGCGCTGCTGGTGTACATCTGCTTGACCATGGTCCGCAAGGTCATCGCCCGTACATCGTTCAAACCCCGTACCGCACACTCGCAGGCTTGCTCTGCGGTGGCGCCAGTGGGCACTTCGAAACCCAATGACTTGAGCTGGCCCAACAGGTCTTCCTGGTCTATCAAATCGGCGTGCATCATGACGCAATCCTTCTTCAGGGAACGGTGTCGTGGTTCGATTCTGGTGGGGGTACCGGGTGTCGGCAAGGACGATTTGTCGCAATGGCTCAATTGGTTATGAACATGTCGTTTTCGGCTAACCTGGCCCGCAGGGGAGTGGGCACACTGGACTCAGCTCGCTTCACGAAGGTTTGGTCACCCTCGAACGGCAGCTCCTCAACAGTACCCTCTGCCTCGATCCTGTCACGGCTTGATCGGGGCTTTTTTTGTCTGTGAATCAGATGGATTTTGGTTGTCGGCACATACGCAATCGCTGGCAAGCCAGCTCCTACGACGTTCGCGTAAACCTGTAGGAGCTGGCTTGCCAGCGATTGGTTGCGACGCGGTCTAGCGCTGCAACACCAGGATCCGTGACAACAACTCATCCCGGTCGACATAGCAGCCCTGGAAATGCCGTGCCCCGGTGGCGGGGTCGAAAGCGTTGCGGGCATGCAGGGTGCGGCGGTTGTCGAAGCACCACAGCTCACCGGGATTGAGCCGCTGCATCAACCTGAATCGAGGCTCGCGGGTCATCGCGATAAAGCGCCGGTAGGCCTTGTACAGCCTGGGCATCTGCTCTACCGAGGCATCGAATGGCCCGCGCAGAAAGTTCGCCATGCGGATTTCCGACACCTGCCCCAACGCATCCAGGGCAATGATCGGCGCGAGGCAGCGGTAGTCGCTGTGACGGTCCTTGTTGCGAAACTCCACGGGGATTTCGCAGAGGCTTTTGAAGGATTCGGGGTCTTCCCGGCGCAAGGCGTCGGCAATGGCAAAACCGTCGACGAAGATGCTCTCGCCACCCTCGGCGTCATTGACCAGGCAGTGCAGGAATTGCAGCCCCGGTTGCAACTCCCGGGTCGGCAAATCGCTGTGCAGCGGCAGGTTGAAGGCGGTGTAGGCGTTGCTGTCGGCATTGGCCTTGGATTGCACGTTGAACAGCACGCCGAAATTGCTCTCGCGGATGAAGGAAATCCGTTGGGCGATCAGCTTCAGAGAGCCGGGCTCGGTGGGCACGCCACGGACCTGGGTCAATCCGATATCCCGCACCGCCAACAACCATTGCAACAAGGCGTCGGAGTCGTTCATCAGCGCTTGATATTCGAACACCGGCAACTGCAAATCGCTGTGCCAGAGCCTGGCTACAGGCTTGCGTTGCTGGCGCTCGGCGCGGGATTCATCGTCATAGGCGTGGGCGCGCAGCCAGCCGGGGTCGAAGCGGCTGCAGTGGCCGTCCTGCCAATCAACTGTCAGGCAGCCATCGCTATCGATACTGGCGTTATCGGGCATCAAATCCTGAGCCACATCGACGATTTCCAGCACTTGCTCGCGGGTCACGGTGTAGACGCACTGCGGGCACGGGCAATTGTCCCGCAGCCATTGATGGTGGAAAGGGCTGACGCGATCGTCGGCCCACCTCACCAGAACACGGTCCGCCAGGGTCTGCACGCCCGTCAGCGCGCTGATCAACGGATAGGTACGAAAGTCAGCAAAGGCAGCGGCGGTGTTCATGGCGATCTCCTTGTTATTTTTTTGCGGGTAATGCGATCACTCGGCCAATGTATTCGGGTGTTGGCAGGTCCGCCTGTTCGGCGACGATGGCTTGCAGTCGGCTCAGGGACTGCGCGCTGAACGGTGCCGAACGTGGCCCGGCGAGATCCACGTGCAGCAGCATCTGTTCGTTGCCTGCAAGCTCCTGGGCATCACCGACCAGATGCAGGCTGTGATAGAGGTGCACGCGCTTGCTGTCGTGGGCGATGATTTGGGTGTGCACTTCGACTTGGGCGTCGAGCTTCACTTCGTGCAGGTAGTTCAGGTGCAGTTCGAGGGTGAACAGCGAGTTGCCGCTGGCTTCCCGGCTGTTGCTGTCCAGGCCCAGGCGATCCATCAGCGCGTCGGTGGCGTAGCTGAAAATCAGCAGGTAGAAGGCATCGCGCAGGTGGCCGTTGTAGTCGACCCAGTCGGGGATGATGGTGGTCTGGTAGGTGGTGAGGGTGGGCATGTCATCAAGTCCTGAAGTCATGAAAACCTGTAGGAGCCGGCTTGCCGGCGAATGGGACGACGCGGTGTGACCGACACACCGCCTTCGCTGGCAAGCCAGCTCCTACAAAGGGCGGCGGTCTTTATTCGGCGAAGGCCATCCCATGCTTCTCTTTGGTGGTCTTCACTGCCTCCAGCACCGCCAGCAGGCAGTCATCACGATAGCGCTCCAGCGCCGAAATGCTGTGTTTACCCAGTTGATCGCTGGTGCCATCGACCACGTCGTCGATCAGCTTGTCGGTCAGTTCCGGCGCCGGCAGGTAAGTCCAGGGTAGCTGCAATGCCGGACCAAACTGCGCCATGAAGTGGCGCATGCCGGCATCACCACCGGCCAGGGTGTAAGTCAGGAACGTGCCCATGAACGACCAGCGCAAACCGGCGCCGAAGCGGATTGCATCGTCGATTTCACCGGTAGTCGCCACGCCGTCGTTGACCAGGTGCAACGCCTCGCGCCACAGCGCTTCGAGCAGGCGGTCGGCGATGAAACCCGGTACTTCCTTGCGCACGTGCAACGGGCGCATCCCCAGGGATTCATAGACTTTCATCGCCGCTTGCACCGCTTCAGGCGCGGTGTTCTTGCCGCCGACCACTTCCACCAGTGGCAGCAGGTAAACCGGGTTGAACGGGTGACCGACCACGCAGCGTTCCGGGTGCGTGGCGCTTTCGTAGAACTCGCTCGGCAACAGGCCGGAGGTGCTGGAACCGATCAACGCATTGGGCTTGGCTGCCGCGCTGATTTTGCTGTGCAGATCCAGTTTCAGCTCCAGTCGTTCCGGGGCGCTTTCCTGGATGAAGTCGGCATCGCGCACGCACTCTTCGATGGTCGCGACAAAGCGCAGGCGATCCTGCGATGCACCCGGTGCCAAGCCTTGTTTTTCCAGTGCGCCCCAAGCGTTGGCGACACGCTTGCGCAGGGCTGCTTCGGCACCGGGGGCCGGGTCCCAGGCCACTACATCCAGGCCATGGGCGAGGGCGCGGGATACCCAACCGCTGCCGATGACACCGCTGCCGAGGGCAGCGAAGGTTTTGATTTCGGTGATAAAGCTCATGGCGATTTCCTGGTAGGTTCGGTGAACCCTGTAGGTAACGGCTTGCCGGCGAAGACGATTCCAGCAACGCAGAGCGCTGCGGCGGATGTACCGACTTCTTCGCCGGCAAGCCGGCTCCTACAGGGGTTGCAGGTAACGGTCAGCCGCGCTGGGTCAGACCCATTTTCTTGCGGCCTTCAGCCGGCGTCAGGACGCGGGCACCGAGGCGGCTGAGGATTTCCGTGGCACGCTCGACCAGTTGGCCGTTGGTCGCCAGCACGCCCTTGTCCAGCCACAGGTTGTCTTCCAGCCCGACCCGCACGTTGCCGCCGAGCAACACCGCTTGCGCGGCCATCGGCATCTGCATACGACCGATACCGAAGCCGGCCCAGACCGCGTCGGCCGGCAGGTTGTCGACCATGGCTTTCATGGTGGTGGTGTCCGCCGGCGCGCCCCAAGGGATACCCAGGCACAGCTGGAACAACGGGTTGTCGAGCAGGCCTTCCTTGATCATTTGCTTGGCGAACCACAGGTGACCGGTGTCGAAGATTTCCAGCTCGGCTTTCACGCCCAGCTCTTGAATGCGCTTGGCGCCAGCACGCAGCTGGGCCGGGGTGGAGACGTAAATGGTGTCACCGTCGCCGAAGTTCAGGGTGCCGCAATCCAGGGTGCAGATTTCCGGTAGCAACTCCTCGACGTGGGCCAGGCGGGTGAGCGGGCCGACCAGGTCGGTGTTCGGGCCGAACTCCATCGGATTCTCGCCAGCACCGATTTCCAGGTCGCCGCCCATACCGGCGGTGAGGTTGACGATGATGTCCACATCCGCCTCGCGGATGCGCTCCATCACTTCGCGATACAACGCCACGTCACGGCTGAACTTGCCGGTTTGCGGGTCGCGCACATGGCAGTGAACCACGGTGGCACCGGCCTTGGCGGCTTCCACGGCGGCGGCCGCGATTTGTTTCGGGGTGACCGGCACGTGTGGGCTCTTGGCGGTCGTGTCGCCAGCACCGGTGAGTGCGCAGGTGATGATGACGTCGTGGTTCATTTGGCGGTTCCTTACAGGCGAGTTTTGGGTTTTTGGCCAGGCGTGGTGGTCCCGTTCGCAGCCCGTTTGGGCTGCGAGACGGTGGTTCGTTCGGGTTTATTTACTGGTCAGTTGCAGGTTTTCAGCGGCCGGTTTGCCATCGAAGGTGGTGACGCCTTCAAGCCAGCGTTTTTTGTCCTGCGGGTGATCCTTGAGCCATTGTTTGGCCGACTCGAAAGCGTCCTTGTGATCCAGCAGCGGCTGCATCATCCGGCTCTCGTCTTCGGCGGTGAACGTCAGGTTGCTCAGCAGGCGACCGACGTTCGGGCATTGTTCGGCGTAGGTCGGAGCGGTGACGGTCCACACGGTAGCCTTGCCTTCGTTCGGGCCGAGGGCGTCGTCGCTGCCGGTGAGATAGGTCATTTTCACGTTGACGTTCATCGGGTGTGGCGCCCAGCCGAAGAACACCACGGCTTCGTTGCGACGCACGGCGCGATCCACCGCGGCGAGCATGCCGGCTTCGCTGGACTCGACCAGCTGGAACTTGCCGAGGCCGAACTGGTTCTTGGCGATCATCGCCTTGATCTGAGTGTTGGCGCCCGAGCCGGGCTCGATGCCATAGATCTTGCCGCCCAGTTCTTTTTCGAATTTGGCGATGTCAGCGAAAGTTTTCAGGCCCTTGTCGGCGAGGTAGGTCGGCACGGCGAGGGTCGCCCGGGCGTCTTGCAGGCTTGGCGCTTCAAGCACCTTGACCTGTTTGGCGTCGACGAACGGGGTGATGGTCTGGGTCATCAGCGGGTTCCAGTAGCCGAGGAACAGGTCCAGACGCTGGTCGCGGATCCCGGCGAAGATGATTTGCTGGGAGGCGCTGGTTTGTTTGGTGCTGTAGCCGAGGCCATCGAGCAGTACCTGGGTCATGGCACTGGTGGCGATCACGTCGGTCCAGTTCACTACACCCATGCGCACGTTCTGGCACGCGGCGGGTTCGGCGGCCATGACACTGGCGCTCAGCAAAGCGGTACCACTGAGTGCAAGAACACAGCTGCTGATCAGTCGTTTCATCTCGGGTTCCTCGGCAGTTCGTTTATTGTGAGTTCCGGTGTCTGATGCGCCGGTGATGCCAAGTTACGCAGCTAAGCGCCCATGAAAGCGCACTGCGGCGACCGACTCTTGCACTGCAGCGACCTGTGCTCTTGAATGCCGGTTGCAAGTGGCGTATCAACATCCTCACGCTACCGGCAACCGAGTGCGCTCCATGTCCCAGGATTTCTACTTCTTGTTGATGCCGGGTTTCTCGGCCATTGGATTTATCTCGGCCATCGAGCCGTTGCGGGTCGCCAATCGCTTTCGCGGCGAACTCTATCGCTGGCATGTGCTGAGCGCCGACGGCGGGGCGGTACTGGCGAGCAACGGCATGTCGGTCAACGCCGATGCGGCGCTGGAACCGTTGAAAAAAGGCGCGACGCTGTTGGTGGTCGCCGGGTTCGAACCCCTGAAGTTCGCCACCCCGGCGCTGGAACACTGGTTGCGTCGCCTGGACAACGAAGGCGTGACCCTCGGCGCCATCGACACCGGCAGCTTCATCCTCGCCGAGGCGGGTTTGCTCGATGGCCATCGCCTGACCCTGCACTGGGAAGCCATCGACGCCTTCAAGGAATCCTATCCACAGCTCAGCGTCACCCAGGAATTGTTCGAGATCGACCGCCGGCGCATCACCTCGGCCGGCGGTACAGCGTCCATCGACCTGATGCTCGACCTCATCGCCCAGGCCCACGGCCCTGACCTTGCAATCCAGGTCAGCGAACAATTCGTGCTCGGCCGCATCCGCCCGCGCAAAGACCACCAGCGCATGGAGGTCGCCACGCGTTATGGCATCAGCAACAAGAAGCTGGTGCACGTGATCGGCGAGATGGAGCAGCACAGCGAACCGCCGCTGAGTACGCTGGAACTGGCGGAATCGATCAAGGTGACGCGGCGGCAGCTGGAGCGCCTGTTTCGGTTGTACCTGAACGATACGCCGAGCAATTTCTACCTGCGCTTACGGCTGGAAAAGGCCCGGCAGTTGTTGCGTCAGACCGACATGAGCGTGCTGGAAGTGAGCATTGCCTGCGGGTTTGAGTCGCCGTCGTATTTCACCCGCAGTTATCGGGCGAAGTTTGAGCGGTGCCCGCGGGAGGATCGGCGTACCGCGAAAGCATGAACAACTGAGAACCCTGTAGGAGCGAGCCTGCTTGCGAAAAACGCCTGGGCAACGCGTTCATTCAGGCAGCACGTGTAATCGTTAACGTCCATCGCGAGCAGAGCTCGCTCCTACAGGGTTGAAGGTTACTTTTTCAGTAACGCCGAACAGGCAGCCTTGTAAGCCTCATGCTGATACTTGTTCAGCGTCGCCGGTAGCTCAAACCCGTGCTTCTTCGCCTGCGCATTGATGGTCTGTGGCGACAGCAAGGTCACTTCGCAATTCTCCAGCAGCTGGAAAACCCCTTCGATCTTGAACGTGGTCGGCCCGCCGGCGAATTCGCCTTTCTTACTGCGCTTCTTGATCGCAATGCGGTCGATGGAATTCTCACGGACAAACGAAGCGACCTGAGCGGCGAACACTTTGACGTTGGCGGCTTCGTCGTCATCGTCCAGGGCAATTTTTTTGGTGGTCAGCGCAGCGTGGCTCAATGCCTGGCCGTCCAGGGTGGCCACGGCAATGATCGCTTCGCTGCCCTTGATTTCGATGCCGCAGACTTTCATGTTGAATCCCGTTAGTGACAGAAGGTGAGCAGCTTACAGCTCAAGTTGACTGGCGTTGATGCCGAAAGCCGCAGCGATTTTTTCGCGGGTGGCCTTGCGAGGCTTGGCGACCGTTTCTTGCTGGGCGAAAGCGGGCTGGGTAATGCCCATGCGTTTGGCCACTTCATCCTGTGTAAGGTTCAAGTGTTCGCGCCAGGCGCGTACCGGTAGTGCGCCATCAACAATAGCGACTGACAACTTCGTGAGGGATCGTCATGTTTTCCATCCTTTGCGGTTACTCCTGCCCAATCGATTCCAAAAACTCCGACCGTTCGTCACTCATCCGCGCAATGCAATCGTTCTGGGCAATGGTGAACGCCTTGCTGCCGCTGGTGGCCGGGAAGGCTTCGACGACGCAGTCGGCATCCCGAGTCTTGAGCCATTGCTGTTGGGCGGCCTTGAGCTTGGCCGTGATGTCGGCCAGTTGCGACGGGTTTTTGCCGTAATGCGACTGCATGCGCTCGGTCAGGCCCTGGAGGTTTTCCTTGAGCAGGTCTTCGGCGGTGGTTTTGCTGAAGGCCGAGCACTCGAGGGTCTGGACGTCGTTTTCGACTTTGTCGCACGGGTTGTCGTCGGACACCTCCGCTGCGTGTACGCCGGTCGCAATCAGTGCCAAAGCCAGAAGGATGGATTTCATTCAGGTCGCCGCTCTATTCCAGTGATGCGGCGAATTCTGGCCCAAGCCGAGGGCCTTGAACAGGTCGGTTATTGTGCCTGACTACGACCCTTTGTCGCGGATTGACGCTTTCGGCAAACCCTCTGTCGTTTTTGCACCCGGCTCCCCCGGTCCTCAGGCATATGCTGGCCCCAAAGCGCCGGCAGACGATTCGGCGCATGAATCGCTAATAAGGGGACAGCCTGATGAGCCCAGCCGAATTGCACGCCGACAGCATCGTTATCGACGGGCTGATTATTGCCAAGTGGAACCGCGAGCTGTTTGAAGACATGCGCAAGGGCGGTCTGACCGCAGCCAACTGCACCGTGTCGGTGTGGGAGGGCTTTCAGGCCACCGTCAACAACATCGCCGCCAGCCAGAAGCTGATTCGCGAGAACAGCGACCTGGTGATTCCGGTGCGTACCACCGCCGACATCCGCAAGGCCAAGGAGCAGGGCAAGACCGGCATCCTCTTCGGCTTCCAGAATGCCCACGCCTTCGAAGACCAGATCGGTTACGTCGAGGTGTTCAAGCAGCTGGGCGTCGGTATCGTGCAGATGTGCTACAACACCCAGAACCTGGTCGGTACCGGCTGCTACGAGCGTGACGGCGGCCTGTCGGGCTTCGGTCGTGAGATCGTCGCCGAGATGAACCGTGTCGGCGTGATGTGCGACCTGTCCCACGTCGGTTCCAAGACTTCCGAAGAGGTCATCCTCGAGTCGAAAAAGCCGGTCTGCTACTCCCACTGCCTGCCGTCGGGGCTCAAGGAGCACCCGCGCAACAAGTCCGATGAAGAACTGAAGTTCATTGCCGATCACGGTGGTTTCGTCGGCGTGACCATGTTCGCGCCATTCCTGGCCAAGGGCATCGATTCGACCATCGACGACTACGCCGAAGCCATCGAATACACCCTGAACATCGTCGGCGAAGATTCCATCGGCATCGGCACCGACTTCACCCAGGGTCACGGCCAGGACTTCTTCGAGTACCTGACCCACGACAAGGGCTACGCCCGTCGTCTGACCAGTTTCGGCAAGATCATCAACCCGCTGGGCATCCGCACCGTCGGCGAGTTCCCGAACCTCACCGAAACCCTGCTCAAGCGCGGCCATTCCGAGCGCGTGGTGCGCAAGATCATGGGCGAGAACTGGGTCAACGTCTTGAAAGATGTCTGGGGCGAATAAGCCGCCGCACCTCTGAATCCTTTCCCCCGGCCATCCGTGCCGGGGGCAACACCAAAATTTTTCTGGAGTTAAGTTTCCATGGCCAAGATCGCCCCGCAATTGCCTATCGAAGTCGACAGCGAAACCGGTGTCTGGACTTCTGACGCCCTGCCGATGCTGTACGTACCGCGCCATTTCTTCGTCAACAACCACATGGGCATCGAGGAAGTGCTGGGCGCAGAAGCCTACGCCGAAATCCTCTACAAGGCCGGCTACAAGTCCGCCTGGCACTGGTGTGAAAAAGAAGCCGAATGCCATGGCCTGGAAGGTGTCGCAGTGTTCGAGCACTACATGAAGCGCCTGTCGCAGCGCGGCTGGGGCCTGTTCAAGATCCAGGACATCGACCTCGACAAAGGCACCTGCAGCGTCAAGCTCGAACATTCGGCGTTCGTCTACGTGTACGGCAAGGTCGGGCGCAAGGTCGATTACATGTTCACCGGCTGGTTTGCAGGCGCGATGGATCAGATCCTCGCCGCTCGCGGCAGCAAGATCCGCACCGTGGCCGAGCAAGTCTACGGTGGCTCCGAAGAGGGCCACGAAGACGGCTTGTTCATCGTCAAGCCGTTGTAAGTCGAGGAACCCGCCATGGCTTTCGAAGCAATGTTCCAGCCGATCCAGATCGGCAAACTGACCATCCGCAACCGCGTGCTCAGTACCGCGCACGCCGAGGTCTACGCGACCGACGGCGGCATGACCACCGATCGGTACGTCAAGTATTACGAAGAGAAGGCCAAGGGCGGGATCGGCCTGGCGATTTGCGGCGGTTCGTCCGTGGTCGCCATCGACAGCCCGCAGGAATGGTGGAGTTCGGTGAACCTGTCCACCGATCGCATCATTCCGCACTTCCAGAATCTGGCCGACGCCATGCACAAGCACGGCGCCAAGATCATGATCCAGATTACCCACATGGGCCGTCGCTCCCGTTGGGACGGCTTCAACTGGCCGACGCTGATGTCGCCGTCTGGCGTGCGCGAGCCGGTGCACCGCGCCACCTGCAAAACCATCGAGCCGGAAGAAATCTGGCGGGTGATCGGCAACTACGCGCAAGCTGCGCGTCGCGCCAAGGCCGGAGGCCTGGACGGCGTTGAACTGTCGGCCGTGCACCAGCACATGATCGACCAGTTCTGGAGCCCTCGGGTCAACAAGCGTACCGACGAATGGGGCGGTACCTTCGAAGGCCGCATGAAGTTCGGTCTGGAAGTGCTCAAGGCCGTGCGCGCCGAGGTCGGTGACGATTTCTGCGTGGGCATGCGTATCTGCGGTGACGAATTTCACCCCGATGGCCTGTCCCACGAGGACATGAAGCAGATTGCCAAGTATTACGACGACACCGGCATGCTTGATTTCATCGGCGTCGTGGGTTCGGGTTGCGACACCCACAACACCCTGGCCAACGTGATTCCGAACATGAGTTATCCACCGGAGCCGTTCCTGCACCTGGCGGCCGGTATCAAGGAAGTGGTCAAGGTTCCCGTGCTGCACGCGCAGAACATCAAGGACCCGAACCAGGCCACCCGTATTCTGGAAGGCGGTTACGTCGACATGGTCGGCATGACCCGCGCGCACATTGCCGACCCGCACCTGATCGCCAAGATCAAGATGGGCCAGGTCGACCAGATCAAACAGTGCGTCGGTGCCAACTACTGCATCGACCGTCAGTATCAGGGCCTGGATGTGTTGTGCATCCAGAACGCGGCGACCTCCCGTGAATACATGGGCCTGCCGCACATCATCGAAAAAACCACCGGTAAAAAACGCAAGGTGGTGGTGGTCGGTGCCGGCCCGGCGGGGATGGAAGCCGCTCGTGTGGCTGCCGAACGTGGTCACGACGTGACCCTGTTCGAGAAGAAGGAATTCATCGGCGGGCAGATCACCACGGCGTCGAAAGCGCCGCAGCGTGACCAGATCGCCGGTATCACCCGCTGGTATCAGCTGGAACTGGCACGGTTGAAAGTCGACCTGCGCCTGGGCACTGCGGCGGATGCGCCGACCATCATGGACCTGCGTCCGGATGTGGTGGTGCTGGCGGTCGGTGGTCATCCGTTCATCGAGCAGAACGAGCACTGGGGCGCGGCTGAAGGCCTGGTGGTCAGCAGCTGGGACATCCTCGATGGCAAGGTGGCACCGGGCAAGAACGTACTGGTCTACGACACCATTTGTGAATTCACCGGCATGTCGACCGCCGACTTCATCGCCGACAAGGGCAGTCAGGTCGAGATCGTCACCGACGACATCAAGCCTGGCGTGGCGATTGGCGGTACGTCGTTCCCGACTTACTACCGCAGCATGTATCCGAAAGAAGTGATCATGACTGGCGACATGATGCTGGAGAAGGTCTACCGCGAAGGCGACAAGCTGGTGGCGGTGCTGGAGAACGAATACACCGGCGCCAAAGAGGAGCGGGTGGTGGACCAGGTGGTCGTTGAAAACGGCGTGCGCCCGGACGAAGAAATCTACTACGCGCTGAAGGAAGGCTCGCGCAACAAAGGCCAGATCGACGTCGAAGCCTTGTTCGCGATCAAGCCGCAGCCATGCCTGGAGCAGAGCGGTGACGGCTACCTGCTGTTCCGCATCGGCGACTGCGTGGCCCAGCGTAACGTACACGCGGCGATCTATGACGCGCTGCGGCTGTGCAAGGATTTCTAAGCCAACCTCCTGTAGGAGCCGGCTTGCTGGCGATGAACGATAACGCGGACTGCCTGATTCACCGAGGCGTCTGAATCGCCAGCAAGCCGGCTCCTACAAGGCCCATGCAAGACCCCGAGGTCTTTGGGAGCAACACCTATGTTGAACACCCTTCTTCCAATCCTGTTGTTCGCTGCCCTGGGCCTTGCGGTTCTGGGTGCGTTGCGGCGGGTGGCCATGTGGCGCCGAGGCCGCGCTTCTAAAGTCGACCTGATCGGCGGCCTGTTCGCCATGCCCAAGCGCTACATGGTCGATTTGCACCATGTGGTGGCGCGGGACAAATACATTGCCAATACCCACGTTGCCACGGCTGGCGGTGCGGTAGCGTCCGCCGTGCTGGCGATACTGGTGCACGGTTTTGGCCTGCATAACCGCTATCTCGGCTATGCCTTGTTGTTGATGTCGGCGGTGATGTTCGTCGGCGCGATCTTTGTTTACCTGCGTCGGCGCAACCCGCCGTCGCGCCTGTCGAAAGGCCCGTGGATGCGCCTGCCGAAAAGCCTGCTGGCGTTCTCGGCCTCGTTCTTCCTGGTGACCCTGCCGGTGGCCGGGATCCTGCCGGAAAACTTTGGCGGCTGGCTGGTGGCGGCGATTCTCGGGGTTGGCGTGTTGTGGGGCGTGTCGGAGCTGTTCTTCGGCATGACCTGGGGCGGGCCGATGAAGCACGCTTTTGCCGGTGCCTTGCACCTGGCCTGGCACCGTCGCGCCGAACGCTTTGGCGGCGGTCGTTCCACGGGGTTGAAACCGCTCGACCTGAACGATCCGAACGCGCCACTGGGCGTGGAAAAACCCAAGGATTTCACCTGGAACCAGTTGCTCGGCTTCGACGCCTGCGTGCAGTGCGGTAAATGCGAAGCGGCGTGCCCGGCCTTCGCTGCCGGCCAGCCGCTGAACCCGAAAAAACTGATTCAGGACATGGTCGTCGGCCTGGCTGGCGGCACCGATGCGAAGTTCGCCGGCAGTCCGTATCCGGGCAAACCGATTGGTGAGCATGCGGGTAATCCGCATCAGCCGATCGTCAACGGCCTGGTGGACGCCGAGACCCTGTGGTCGTGCACCACCTGCCGTGCCTGTGTCGAGGAATGCCCGATGATGATCGAGCACGTCGATGCCATCGTCGACATGCGTCGTCACCTGACCCTGGAAAAAGGCGCGACCCCGAACAAGGGCGCGGAAGTCCTGGAAAACCTGATCGCCACCGACAACCCGGGCGGCTTCGCGCCGGGCGGGCGGATGAACTGGGCGGCTGACCTGAACCTCAACCTGCTCAGTGAAAAGAAATCCACCGACGTGCTGTTCTGGGTTGGCGACGGTGCCTTCGACATGCGTAACCAGCGCACCCTGCGTGCGTTCGTCAAAGTGCTCAAGGCGGCGAAAATCGACTTCGCCGTGCTCGGCCTCGAAGAACGCGACAGCGGTGACGTGGCGCGGCGCCTGGGCGATGAAGCGACCTTCCAGCTGTTGGCCAAACGCAACATCCAGACCCTGGCCAAATACAGTTTCAACCGCATCGTCACCTGCGACCCGCACAGCTTCCACGTGCTGAAAAACGAGTACGGCGCATTTGATGGCAACTACCTGGTGCAGCACCACAGCACCTACATGGCGGAAATCATCGATGCTGGCGCGCTCAATCTCGGTCAGCACAAAGGCGACAGCGTGACCTACCACGACCCGTGCTACCTCGGCCGCTATAACGGCGAATACGAGGCACCGCGTCAGGTACTGCGCGCCCTCGGGATTGAAGTGAAAGAAATGCAGCGCTCCGGCTTCCGCTCCCGCTGCTGTGGCGGTGGTGGCGGTGCGCCGATCACCGACATTCCGGGCAAGCAACGGATCCCCGACATGCGCATGGAAGACATCCGCGAAACCGGCGCCGAACTGGTGGCCGTGGGTTGTCCACAGTGCACCGCGATGCTTGAAGGCGTGGTCGAACCGCGTCCGCTGATCAAGGACATCGCCGAACTGGTGGCTGATGCGCTGCTCGAAGACGCCGCGCCGGGAAAGCCTTCGGCACCGGCCAAACGTGAAACTGCGGAGGTGCATTGATGAGCGACATTATCCGCCGCGACCCTCGCGCTGAATGGATCGCCCGCAACCGCTTGCACCCGCTGCACGCGGCCATGCAACCGGCGCAACACAGCTGGATGGGGCCTAACGGCGTCATCCGCAAGAATCCTCACGGGATCGGTTTTATCGGTCCCAATGGGATCAAACGGATCGACCGCAGTGGTGCTCAGCAGGGCGGGACGACTAAACGCTCGGCCGCGGTTGAAGTGCAATTGCCGCTGCATCAAGTGGCTGCACCCGCGTTCTATATCAGCGTGGTGCCGGACATGGTCGGCGGTCGCTTGAGCAGCCACGACCGCGATTTGCTCGGCCTGGCCCATCAGTTGGCCGGCAAGGACGGTGCGGTACTGGCCGTGGTGTTCGGTGAGCACAAGGAAAACGCCTTTGCCACGGCGGGCGTTGACCGCTTGCTGGTACTGGAAGGCGACGAATTCAGCGGTTATGCACCGGAACAACGCGTCCAGGGCCTGCGGGCTGTGGATAACCAGTTCAGCCCGCGTCACTGGTTGCTGCCGGACAGCCGCAGCGGTGGCGGCGAACTGGGTCGGCGCTTTGCCGCGGCACTGGGCGAGCGCCCGGCCACGCGGGTCTGGCAGGTCAAGGATCAGGAGTGCATCGGCCGCGCCGGCGCGGGTCTGCAAGACCTTGCCCGTCCACTGGCGCGACTGATTCTGGCGGCTGCCGAATGCGCCGAACCGGTCAGCGAAACCCGTCACGAAGCGCTGCCCGTGGAGTTATCCACAACCGTGGCGCGCAGCCTGTCGCGGATCGAAGATCTGGGCGCGGTGGCAGTCGATCCAGCGGCCATCCCCATGGCCGAAGCCGAGTTCATTTTCTCCGGCGGCAACGGGGTCAAGGACTGGGGACTTTTCCACCGGACGGCCGAGGCGTTGGGCGCGACCGAAGGTGCATCGCGGGTGGCGGTGGACGATGGTTTCATGGCACGCGACCGTCAGGTCGGCGCGTCCGGTACCTGGGTCACCGCGCGGGTCTATGTGGCAGTGGGGATTTCCGGGGCGATCCAGCACCTGCAAGGCATCGGTGCCTGCGACAAGGTGGTGGCGATCAACCTCGATCCGGGTTGCGACATGATCAAACGGGCCGACCTGTCGGTGATCGGCGAGAGCGCCGAGATTCTTCAAGCCTTGATCGATGCGGTAGAGGCTTACCGCAACGACGCCAAGCGCGATGCGGCTTAAGGGAAGGAAAGGGTTATGAGCACGAAAATCATCAGCCTGGTGTCGATCGGCGCCCACCCGACATCCGGTCGGCCGCGTCGCGCGGAACAGGATGCGCGGGCGGTAGAACTGGGCCTGCAACTGGCTGGGGATAACTTGCAAGTGCTGCATGCTGGCGACATTGCCGAGCCTGCATTGCGCGCTTACCTGGGCATGGGGCTTGAGCAACTGCATGTGCTGGAGCAACCGCAAGGTGCCGATGCGCTACCGGCGCTGACCGAATATCTGCGCGATGCCGGTGCTCAGGTGGTGTTGACCGGCAGCCAGGCGGAAACCGGTGAAGGCTCGGGCATGTTGCCCTTCCTGCTGGCCGAAAGCCTGGGCTGGCCGCTGGTGGTGGGGCTGGCGCAGGTCGAGTCCATCGAGGGCAGTTCGGCGCTGGTGCTGCAAGCCTTGCCGCGCGGTCAACGTCGTCGGCTGAAGGTACGCCTGCCGTTTCTGGCGACTGTGGATAACGCAGCGCCCAAGCCTCGCCAGAGCGCTTACGGCCCGGCCCGACGCGGCGTGCTGCAAGCGCAGGAAGTTGAAGTCATCGATGATGAGCTGCTCGCGGTCGCCAGCCTGCAACCGGCCAAGCCACGACCCAAGCGCCTGAAGGTGATCAAGGCCAAGAGCGGCGCCGACCGTATGAAAGCCGCAACGGCGAAAGCCAGTGGCGGCGGTGGACAAGTGCTCAAGGGCGTTACGGCGCAAGCTGGAGCTGAAGCCATTCTCAAGTTGCTGATCGAGGAAGGCGTGGTTCGCTGACGCGGGGCTTCAGGTAGCAACATCCCGATATACAACCTTCCATCAGGTGCGTTGCCGTGCCAGGAGCGCCCGCGTTAAATCGGGCGCTCTTTTGTTTTCATGGAGTGCTGTTCAATGGCTGTTGAGTTTCGTTCGGCAGTGCGCGCGGATGCGCGCGAGATTGCTCGCTTGTTTCAGATTTCATCCGAGGGCTGTTCCGATTACATCTGGAGCCAGATCGCCGAGCCTGGCCAGGATCTGCTGGACGTCGGCGCGATTCGCTACGCCCGCGACGATGTGGATTTTTCTTATCAGAATTGCCTGATCGCCGAAGCGGACGGGCAGGTCATCGGCATGATGCACAGCTATGTGATGCGCCATGATCCGTTCGCGGCACCGGTGACCGATCCAGTGCTGGCGCCCTATGCCACGATGGAAATTCCCGACACCCTCTATATTTCCAGCCTGGCGCTGCACGAAGGCTGGCGCAATCAGGGGCTGGGCAAACAGTTCCTGGCCTTCGCCTACGACCGTGCCAACCAGCTTGGTCTCAACGGCATGAGCCTGATCGACTACGCCGCCAACACCGGCGCCCGGCGTTTCTACGAGCGCCATGGCTTTCGTATCGTCGATACCTGCCAGATCACCCCGCATCCGATGATCCGGGTCACGGGTGAGGCTTACCTGATGTACCGGCCTTAGCGGGCGCCACTGAGGCGAGCGAAACTAGCAGAACTGCTAGTGTTGGCATTAACGGTGGTTTGTTAGGGTATTGATCAACCAATACCCACACTCGCCAGCCGGACATGTCAGTAGCTAAAAGCCGCGAAGCGGACGTGGCTTGGCGGGCAGAGAGACCTCATTCCGGAGCCCGCCGATGACACTTTCTCACCAAAACCAAAGTGCGAGCGGAGCCTCTGCAGCCCCGCAGCGGTTTTCCCGGACCCTGTTGCTGACAACCGACCAGCAGCAAAGCGTTCTCGCGGAACTGGATAGCAGCAACCCCAACCCGTTTGTCTATTCCCCCTACGGATTACGAAGCAGCCCGCGTCAGGCCGGGACGCATCTGGGCTTCAACGGGCAGCTCATGGAACGTTCGACCGGCTGTTATCACCTGGGCAATGGTCATCGGGTCTATAACCCTGTGCTGATGCGGTTTCACAGTCCGGACCGGTTGAGTCCGTTTGGCAAGGGCGGAATTAACGCTTATGCCTACAGCATGGGAGATCCGCTGAACTACACGGACCCGTCCGGTCAATCCGTGCTGTCTGTTTTTCAGCTCGGTCAGCGTGCATTGCTTACAACGCTACACGTCACGGTACCATTGGTCATGTTAGCTGGGCCCAAGGTTTCCGGGGTTGCGTTACAGGCCACGCGTTTGAGTCTGTTAGGGTCCGTAGGCACCGCTGTCGGGGCAGCCATGAGTGCCGCGGGACTCACTGCCGGAACATATGTCATCACCGCGGGGACAATTGGCCTGTTGGGTGGCGCTATTATCCGCGGCGCCGTTGCAGCAAAAGCTGCCATCCAGAAAGGCGTACTTTGGAAAACCGTCAGAGATAACGCCAAAAATATTCTGGGTTGGTCCGTACCAAAAAAGGTTATTGAACCAGACGTTCCCCTCGCTGTGATTTCCCATCGGCAACCTTCACCTCCTTCCTCCACGAATATCCGTACTGATGCTCCCGTCCCACCTGAGGTTGATGCAGTGAATATCAGGCGATCTTGATGTCGTTGAACTACATTTTTCTACGGTGCGCTGTGGAGGGAGAAAGGTATACGGGGTCCTGGGGCGGTCAGCGCTTGCTTATGACACCTGGTTTTTATGAATGGGTTGGCCATGCAACCTGTAATGCGGTCTCTATTGCTTCTCGCGTGGTGTACAGCCGTGTCGACGGGAGTGATGGCTGCGTCGGAGCTGAACGTTGTTAAACAGAGCTATGAGTCCGAGCAGGACTTCTACCAATGGCTGGATTCGAAGGAAGGACAGAAAGCTTCCCTGGCGCAAATGCGCCAGCGCTGCGACCGCGTACAGGATGCCGGCAGCAACCTGAGCTGTTCGGTCTCGGTGGTCGCCCGCATGTTCGAACTCAAAGCTGCCAATCAACTTCCTGATTACTACCTGACGATCAAGCGCAAACACGCTCGTGCCATAGAGGCCGATCCCGAGCTGAAACTGTTGTTCTCGATGTTCGGCGACCAGTCGCTCGCGACCCTGAGGGCGACCGGTGATTTCACGGTGAAGACAAGTTCGCGCCGTGAAGTGCTCAAGTTACATCCCTATTCCAGTGACGCTTTCGTTGCCGACGAGGTATTGCCTTTCATCGATGTCGACGCCGCCAACGGTCATTCTGCGCGTTTCGTTCTCGACACCGGCGCCCCGCAGACCCGGGTCAATTACCGAACCGCGAAGCTGATGGGAATCAGGTTGTTGACTGACTCCCGCTATGCCTACAGCACGTTTTATGGCGAGAGCGAACTGTCCGCCAGACTGGGAGTTCTCGATTCCATAAAGGTAGGCAGCAGCGAATTTCGCAACGTGCTGGTGTTTGTCAGTGATCGGGATAACCTGCTGGGGCTCGATCTGATCAGCAAGTTGGGGCGGCTGAAGATCAGTCGTGGGGCCCTGGAACTCAACCCCGCCCCCGTCGTGCGCTGTGAGTCGCCGGTTGTTTATTCTCGCCTGGACATCAACCAGCGGCTGGTCATCGCCGCACGGCTGGATAAACGGGCAACACAGGCGATTCTCGACACCGGCAATGTCGATTACCTGACATCGGGAGCACCGGGTAGCCAGGTCAATGGCGCGACCTCCCTGGCGCCCGGTCACTCAAGTTCGAAGGCCAGCAGCCAGCCGCGCTATCAAACTTTCAATGGCCTGCTCAAATTGCCAGGCCACAGCCTGTCCATCACCTACAAATACTACCCGGGCTTCACCATTCCCCCGTCGTGGGTATCAGGACACTACGTGCCTTCGATCCTGCTGGGGTGGCACGCATTCGATGACTTCGAGCTGTACCTGGATATCGGGGCGGGGCGGTCGTGCTTGAACAAAGTTGGATAAGTCGCAGGGTGAGAAGGTTTACCCACAATCCCTGTTGGTGCATCTGTGGATAACATGTTTGCCCCTTGCTGAAGACCATGTGAATCAAGGCTTACAGGCTCAAGATCAAAAAATGATCAGCTTAACTTGCGGTTTCCCAAGGCTTTTTCCTGAGGATAAGTGCCTTGGTGGACAGTAACTTGCCCCCAATCTCTGTTGGCGCTTCTGTGGATAAGATGTTTGCTATCGTCTGTAGGCCTTATAGACCGCGGCGCGCATGGTTTTGATCAAAAAATGATCAAGAGACGTTTTTATGCCGTCAGCCTTCACGTAAACGCCGGATTTCCGCGGGCTTCAGCGGTTTTCCACAGAGCCTGCGAAGTTAACCCCAAAGTCTGTTGGCGCTTCTGTGGATAAGGTGTTTGCCATCCTCTGAGCGCCATGAAATCCGTGGCTTTCAGGTTGTTGATTAAAAAACGACCAGCTCGCCCGTGGAGGCATGCTTCTGGATAAGTCACGGTTTTTCTTTGGTTTCAGCGAAGAAAATGGGTGACATTTCCACAGTTGTCCCCAATAGCTGTGGGTGGAGATGTGGATAACTTGTTCGCGGAAGGCTGGGAGGTGCGGCGGGTATGGCTCTGAACGGAATAGATCATATTTCGTACAGTTTTAAGGAGAGGGCAAACTCCTGTAGGAGCGAGCTTGCTCGCGAAGGTCGTGAACGATAACGCGGGGTATCAGGCAATCCGCGGTGTTCAGGCGTCCATCGCGAGCAGGCTCGCTCCTACAGGGGGCATTTAGCCTTGAACAGGAACCCCTTTGAGGTACGGCGCAGGCTCGGCCCCCAGGTTGCTCAGCAGGCGCTCGCTGTACCAGTCCACGAAGTTCACTACGCCGAACTCATAAGTCTTGGAGTACGGGCCAGGCTGGTACGCAGTGGAGTTGATCCCGCGCTGGTTCTCTTCGGCCAGGCGACGGTCCTGGTCGTTGGTGGCGTCCCAGACCTGGCGCATGCGCTCCACGTCGTAGTCCACGCCTTCGACGGCGTCCTTGTGCACGATCCACTTGGTGGTGACCATGGTTTCCTGGGCGCTGATCGGCCACACGGTGAACACGATGATGTGGTCGCCCATGCAGTGGTTCCAGGAGTGCGGCAGGTGCAGGATGCGCATCGAGCCCAGGTCCGGGTTCTTGATGCGGCCCATCAGCTTGGCACAGCCCTGTTTGCCGTCCATGGTCATCGACACGGTGCCCTTGAGCAGCGGCATGCGCACGATGCGGTTACGCAGGCCGAAGCTGGCGTGGGCGTAAGGGATCTTCTCGGCTTCCCAGGCAGCGGCGGAGGCGGCGACGTGGTCCTTGAACGCCTGGTCGGCGCGCGGGTCGGTGACGTCGTCCCATTCCAGCAGGGTTTTCAGCAATTCCGGGTGTGAACCGCCGCAGTGGTAGCACTCGCGGTTGTTTTCCAGCACCAGTTTCCAGTTGGCCTTCTCCATCAAGGTGGTTTGCACCGCCACCTTGGTGTTCTCCATGTCGTACGGTTCCATGTAATGGCTGAGGGTCGACAGGAAGTCATCGATGGCGGGTGGGTTTTCCGCCAGGCTGATGAAGATGTAACCACCGGCGGTCTTCACGTTCACCGGTTTGAGGCCGTATTGCTTCATGTCGAAGTCGGCGCCCATTTCGGTGCCGGCGAACAGCAGGCGACCGTCCAGCTCGTACGTCCACTGGTGGTAGTGGCAGACCAGTTTTGCGACTTTGCCTTTTTCACTGGTGCACAGGCGTGAACCGCGGTGGCGGCAGACGTTGTGGAACGCATGCACCACGCCGTCGGCACCACGGATCACGATGATCGGGTTTTTGCCGACTTGCAGGGTCAGGTAGTTGCCCTTGGTCGGGATCTCGCAGGTCATGCCGGCGATCAACCACTCTTTCTGGAAGATTTCCTGCATGTCGATATCAAACAGCCGCTCGTCAGAGTAAAAAGGCTGCGGCAGCGAAAACGTGCGCTCGCGTTCTTGCAGCATCTGCGCGGTGGCCTTGCGTGCGGGTTCCAGCGGATCGCCCAGGCTCAGGGTAGTGGTGACTTCCATCATTTAATCCTCAAGGCCATTCTGTGTGGCCGGCGAAAAGTGGCTAATCAGGTGTGCTGTTCAGGGTTGCTACGCAAGGTGTAAAGGTTATGTCTTGGTATGGGGCGAGTGTGGGGCCGGCGCCGGCCAGAACCTTATCCATGGGCGACATGGTGCAATCTGTTCCCGACGCGCAAGCCCCGGCAGTTGGGGGCTGGTCGCGATAAGCATGTGAATGTCGCAGATAGGTAAATGGGTGATCCGCGCTATACGCAGAATCGCCAACATGAAGGCCGACAGTCGGCCGTGGAGATCAGCATGTCCAACAACTTCCTGAACCCGGTAACCACCCAGACCTGGGCCAATGGTCGGCATATCGTCCGTTGCGTCAAAGTCATCCAGGAAACCTGGGATGTGCGTACCTTCTGCTTCATGGCTGACCAGCCGATCATGTTCTTCTTCAAGCCGGGGCAGTTTGTCACCCTGGAGCTGGAAATCGAAGGTCAGCCGATCATGCGCTCCTACACCATTTCCAGTTCGCCGTCGGTGCCTTACAGCTTTTCGGTGACCATCAAGCGGGTTCCGGGCGGCAAGGTGTCGAACTGGTTGCACGACACCCTGCATGAAGGCTACGAACTGGCGGTGCACGGCCCGGTCGGCCTGTTCAACGCCATCGACTTCCCGAACCCGAAAGTGCTGTACCTCAGCGGCGGCGTGGGGATCACACCGTGCATGTCCATGGCGCGCTGGTTCTTCGACACCAACGGCAAAGTCGATATGGCGTTTATCCACAGCGCCCGGTCACCGAAAGACATCATTTATCACCGCGAGCTGGAGCATATGGCGTCGCGGATCGAAAACTTCAGCCTGCACCTGATTTGCGAGAAGCACGGTTTCGGTGAGCCTTGGGCCGGGTATCGCGGTTACCTGAACCACAAGATGCTGGAGCTGATGGTTCCGGACTTCCTTGAGCGGGAGGTCTTCTGCTGCGGCCCGACACCTTACATGAATGCGGTCAAGCGCCTGCTGGAAAATGCCGGCTTCGACATGAAGCGCTACCACGAAGAATCCTTCGGAGCGACCCCGCCCGAGGCCCGCGCCGACGCCGAGGAGCATGCCGAACAAGCGGCTGATGCACCGGAAGTGGACGCCGCGGATCTGCATCAAGTGGAGTTCACCTCCTCCGGCAAGAGCATCCGCGTGGCCCCGGGCGAGACCGTGCATGCAGCGGCGGCCAAGGTCGGCCTGATGATTCCGAAAGCGTGCGGCATGGGAATCTGTGGCACCTGCAAGGTGTTGAAGCTGGGCGGTGAAGTGGAGATGGAGCACAACGGCGGGATCACCGAGGAAGACGAAGCCGAAGGGTTCATCCTGTCGTGCTGCAGCGTGCCGAAAGGCGACGTGCGCATCGAGTACTGATCCACGCCGACGACCCCTGTAGGAGCGAGCCTGCTCGCGATGGACGTCAACGGTAACGCTGGCGTCCTGATGCCCCGCGTTGTTCTGTCGTCCATTGCGAGCAAGCTCGCTCCTGCAGGGTGGGGTGATCAATCGATAAACAGGTCCGTCATCAGCTTGTCGCTGCTGTCGGGCGCGAACCGATAGTGTTCGAACTCAGTCACACCGTTTTCCCGCAGTATTTCCTCATCGATCAGCAAACGCCCGGTCAGGCTGCGATTTGCGCTGCTTAGAATCACATGGGCGGCATCGGCCATGATCGCAGGCGTGCGTGCATGCTTGAACGACTCCCGTGATCCCAGCTGAAATTCGATAGCTGCCGTGGCAATCATGGTTTGCGGCCACAGCGAGTTGACGCTGATCCCGTAATTCCTGAATTCCTCACTCATGCCCAGGGTCAGCATGCTCATGCCGTACTTGGTGACGGTGTAGGGGCTGTATTGGGCGAACCACTTGGTGGCCAGGTTCAGCGGTGGCGACAGGTTGAGGATGTGCCCGGCGGACTTCTTCAGATAGGGTAACGCAGCCTGGCTGCACAGCAATACGGCGCGGGTGTTGATCTGGTGCATCAGGTCAAAGCGCTTGAGTTCAAGGTGCTGGACCCCGGTCAGCTTGATCGCCCCGGCATTGTTGATCAGTGCATCGATATTGCCGAAATGTTCGTTGGCCCGGGCCAGCGCCTCACGTACGGCATCCTCTTCACGTACATCCACCTGCAAGGCCAGCGCCTTGCCGCCTGCCGCTTCCACTTCCTGCGCCACGCTGAAAATCGTCCCCGGCAGCTTGGCGTGGGGCTCGGCGCTTTTGGCGGCGATCACAATGTTGGCGCCATCACGCGCGGCCCGCAAAGCGATCTCGCGACCGATCCCGCGGCTGGCGCCGGTGATGAACAGGGTTTTTCCTTGCAATGACATGCGTACGCTCCTGATTGTTGTTATCTGTACGGATCGACAGACAATGTAGACCAAGACTTCAGGTGCGAACGAGCGGAGGGTAGGGGCTTTTTGTAGGGGCGAGCTTGCTCCGGGCGGCGCTCCGACGATGGACGTTAACGAAAACGCGTGATTTCAGAATGAACACGGCGCCTTCAAGTCCATCGCGAGCTCGCTCCTACAGGGGGAGGTTAGTGAGACATCACTTCGCGGATGTCTTTGGCCAGCTCGCGCACGCGCTCTTCCTCGGTATCCCACGAGCACATGAAGCGTGCGCCGCCGTTGCCGATGAAGGTGTAGAAACGCCAGCCCCTGGCGGTCAGTGCGGCGATGGCCGGTTCCGACAGTTGCAGGAACACGCCGTTGGCCTGAACCGGGAACATCAGTTCCACGCCGGGAATGTCGCTGACCAGTTCGGCCAGCAATTGCGCGCAGCGGTTGGCGTGGTTGGCGTATTTGAGCCAGGCGTCGTTTTCGAGGATGCCGACCCATGGTGCCGACAGGAAGCGCATCTTTGAAGCAAGCTGCCCGGCCTGTTTGCAGCGGTAATCGAAGTCTTCGGCGAGTTTGTGGTTGAAGAAGAGGATTGCTTCGCCCACGGCCATGCCGTTTTTCGTGCCGCCAAAGCACAGCACGTCAACGCCGGCCTTCCAGGTCAGGTCGGCCGGGGTGCAGCCGAGGAAGGCGCAGGCGTTGGAGAAGCGCGCGCCGTCCATGTGCAGGTTCAGGCCCAGTTCCTTGCAGGTGGCGCTGATGGCGCGGATTTCGTCCGGGGTGTAGACGCTGCCGACTTCAGTGGCCTGGGTCAGGGTCACGACGCGGGGTTTGGGGTAGTGGATATCCTGGCGCTTGAGCGCGACCTCGCGGATCGAGTCCGGGGTCAACTTGCCGTTTTCAGTGCGGGCGATCAGCAGTTTGGAACCGTTGGAGAAGAATTCCGGGGCGCCGCATTCGTCGGTTTCGACGTGGGCGGTTTCCGAGCAGATCACGCTGTGGTAACTCTGGCACAGCGACGACAGTGCCAGCGAGTTGGCGGCGGTGCCGTTGAAGGCGAAAAACACTTCGCAGTCGGTTTCAAACAGTTTGCGGAAATCGTCGGAGGCGCGGGCGGTCCACTCGTCGTCGCCGTAAGCGCGCTGGTGGCCATGGTTGGCCTGCTCCATGGCAGCCCAGGCTTCAGGGCAGATGCCGGAATAGTTGTCGCTGGCGAATTGTTGGCTCTTGTCGGTCATGGCCTGCTTCCGTGGTCGAGATGCCTATGGTGAAGCGTCCCGTGGTCAATGAGGGTGCGCACTGTACCTAAGATCGTCAGGTGGAGCGCACAGGATGTCGCTGTTTGGAAAATACAGTGTCGAAGGGCAATTATGCACGCGACAATGCACAAGACCATGCACAAGGCCATGCACTTAAAGCAGCGCGACGGGGCACTGGATCTGCTCAAGTGGCTGGCGCTTTTGAGTATGGTGCTCGATCACTTGCGATATGTCGGTTATTCCGCCGATTTGCTGTATGTGCCGGGACGCCTGGCGTTTCCGTGGTTCTGCCTGGCGATGGCGGCCAATCTGGCGCGCGTGCGGATTACGACGACCGGTGGCCAGTGGCGCTATCTGGCTTGGCTGTTGCTGTTCAGCGCGGTGAGTGAAGTTCCTTACAGAATGTTCATTGCCAATCCCGACACCTTGAATGTGCTGCCCACCCTTGCCCTGGGTTTGCTGGTGGTTCGTGGCTGGCAGCAACCGGCGCTTGCATCGCGACTGCTGGCGGTCGGTGCAGTACTGCTGGCAGCGTTTTTCTCCCAGCGCTTGATGTTCGGTTTTTTTGGCGTTCTGTTGCCGTTGGTCTTGCTGCTAGTACTCCGGCGACCCTGGTATTTCGCGTTATTGGCGGGGCTGGTCTGTCTGGCGGCCAATCAATGGCAGGTGCTGTATCACGCCGCTCGCCTGGGCAATATCGCGGCGATTCCGGCCATCGTCACGTGTCTGATTGCGCCATGGCTCGGGCTGTTCTTGTTGCGACACGCCGGGGGCGTAAAACCACTACCGATGCGCCGCTGGGCGTACGCCCTGTATCCCGCGCATTTCTTGATGCTGCTCGCTGTTCGCCAGGCAATCGGCTGACCCTGTGGGAGCTGGCTTGCCAGCGATGACGGCGCCACATCCAACAGAGAGGGTGGCTGACCCACCGCTATCGCGGGCAAGCCCGCTCCCACAGGGGATCGTGGCGATCCTGCCGGCGCGTTCCGCCTGTCCATTTCCCGTCATGTCGTAAACGCACCTTTGCGTGGCGCCCTTAGGCATTTGACCTGTCTGCCTCGGTCATACCATCGCTATCAAAGGGCACTGCCGAAAAGCCAGTGCCTCACCGAGACGAATGGCGCACCGCCGCCGCTGGGAGAGACGCGATGTTCAGCAAGCAAGACAAGATCCAGGGTTACGACGATGCACTGCTGGCGGCGATGAATGCCGAGGAGCAACGTCAGGAAGATCACATCGAGCTGATCGCGTCGGAGAACTACACCAGCAAGCGCGTGATGGAAGCGCAGGGCAGTGGCCTGACCAACAAGTACGCTGAAGGTTATCCGGGCAAGCGCTACTACGGTGGCTGCGAACACGTCGACAAGGTTGAAGCCCTGGCCATCGAACGCGCCAAGCAGCTGTTCGGCGCCGATTACGCCAACGTGCAACCACACTCCGGCTCTTCGGCCAACAGCGCCGTGTACCTGGCGCTGCTGCAAGCCGGCGACACCATCCTCGGCATGAGCCTGGCCCATGGCGGTCACCTGACCCACGGCGCCAAGGTGTCGTCCTCGGGCAAGCTGTACAACGCCGTGCAGTACGGCATCGACACCAAGACCGGCCTGATCGACTACGACGAAGTCGAGCGCCTGGCCGTCGAGCACAAGCCGAAGATGATCGTTGCCGGTTTCTCGGCCTACTCCAAGACCCTCGACTTCCCACGCTTCCGTCAGATCGCTGACAAAGTCGGTGCGCTGCTGTTCGTCGACATGGCCCACGTGGCCGGTCTGGTCGCTGCCGGCCTGTACCCGAACCCGCTGCCTTACGCCGACGTGGTCACCACCACCACCCACAAGACCCTGCGCGGTCCACGTGGCGGGCTGATCCTGGCCAAGTCCAACGAAGAAATCGAGAAGAAGCTCAACGCTGCCGTGTTCCCCGGTGCCCAGGGCGGCCCGCTGATGCACGTCATTGCCGGTAAGGCGGTGTGCTTCAAGGAAGCGCTGGAGCCAGGCTTCAAGGCCTACCAGCAACAAGTGATCGACAACGCCCAGGCGATGGCCGGCGTATTTATCAAACGCGGCTACGATGTAGTGTCCGGCGGTACCGACAACCACCTGTTCCTGGTCAGCCTGATTCGTCAGGGCCTGACCGGCAAAGAGGCGGACGCAGCACTCGGTCGCGCCCATATCACTGTGAACAAGAACGCTGTCCCGAACGATCCACAGTCGCCGTTCGTGACCTCCGGCCTGCGTATCGGCACCCCGGCGGTGACCACGCGCGGCTTCAAGGTGACCCAGTGCGTCGAACTGGCCGGCTGGATCTGCGACATCCTCGACAACCTCGGCGACGCCGATGTCGAGGCCAATGTCGCCCAGCAGGTATCGGCCCTGTGCGCGGACTTCCCGGTTTATCGCTGAGTGCGGTTTTGGAGTAAATGACTATGCAACGCTACTCGGGCTTCGGCCTCTTCAAACACTCCCTCAGCCACCATGAAAACTGGCAGCGCATGTGGCGCACGCCGACCCCTAAAAAGGTCTACGACGTGGTCATCGTCGGCGGTGGCGGGCATGGTCTGGCGACCGCCTACTACCTGGCCAAGGAACACGGCATCACCAACGTGGCCGTGGTCGAGAAAGGCTGGCTGGGCGGCGGTAACACCGCGCGCAACACCACCATCGTGCGTTCCAACTACCTGTGGGACGAGTCGGCGCACCTGTACGAACACGCGATGAAACTGTGGGAAGGCCTGTCCCAGGACCTCAACTACAACGTGATGTTCTCCCAGCGCGGCGTCTACAACCTGTGCCACACCCTGCAGGACATCCGTGATTCCGAGCGTCGGGTCAGCGCCAACCGCCTCAATGGCGTGGATGGCGAACTGCTCGATGCCAAGCAGGTTGCCGACGAGATCCCGTATCTCGACTGCTCGAAGAACACTCGCTACCCGGTGATGGGCGCTACCGTCCAGCGTCGCGGCGGCGTGGCCCGTCACGATGCCGTGGCCTGGGGCTTTGCCCGGGCCGCCGATGCCTTGGGCGTGGACCTGATCCAGCAGACCGAAGTGATTGGTTTCCGCAAGGAAAACGGTGTGTGCATCGGCGTGGAAACCAACAAGGGTTTCATCGGCGCCAAGCGCGTCGGCGTAGTGACTGCCGGTAACTCCGGGCACATGGCCAAACTCGCCGGTTTCCGTCTGCCGATCGAATCGCACCCGCTGCAAGCGCTGGTGTCCGAGCCGATCAAACCGATTATCGACAGCGTGATCATGTCCAACGCCGTGCACGGCTACATCAGCCAGTCCGACAAGGGCGACCTGGTGATCGGCGCCGGTATCGACGGCTACAACGGCTATGGTCAGCGCGGTTCCTATCCGGTGATCGAGCACACCATCCAGGCCATCGTCGAGATGTTCCCCGTACTGTCCCGCGTACGCATGAACCGTCAGTGGGGCGGCATCGTCGACACCACGCCGGATGCTTGCCCGATCATCTCGAAAACCCCGGTACCGAACATGTTCTTCAACTGCGGTTGGGGCACCGGTGGCTTCAAAGCAACACCTGGCTCGGGCAACGTGTTTGCCGCAAGCCTGGCCAAGGGTGAAATGCACCCGTTGGCTGCACCTTTCTCCATCGACCGCTTCCACAGCGGTGCGTTGATCGACGAACACGGCGCTGCAGCAGTCGCCCACTAACAGGAGAAATCCCTATGTTGCATATCTTCTGTCCTCACTGCGGCGAACTGCGCTCCGAAGAGGAATTCCATGCATCCGGCCAGGCGCACATCCCGCGCCCACTGGACCCGAACAGCTGCACCGACGAGGAGTGGGGCGACTACATGTTCTTCCGCGACAACCCTCGCGGCCTGCACCACGAGCTGTGGGATCACGTTGCCGGTTGCCGCCAGTACTTCAACGTCACCCGCGACACCGTGACCTACGAGATTCTCGAAACCTACAAGATCGGCACCAAGCCACAATTCACCGACAAGACCGATAGCCCGAAAGCGGCCAGCACGGCTCTGGGAGAGAAGGTATGAGCCAGATCAATCGCCTGTCCAATGGCGGACGGATCGACCGCAACAAAGTCTTGACCTTCACCTTCAACGGCCAGGTTTACAAAGGCTTTGAAGGCGACTCCCTGGCCGCTGCACTGCTGGCCAACGGCGTCGACATCATCGGTCGCAGCTTCAAGTATTCCCGTCCGCGCGGCATCTTCGCCGCCGGTGCAGAAGAGCCGAACGCGGTGCTGCAGATCGGCGCCACCGAAGCCACGCAGATCCCGAACGTGCGTGCTACGCAACAGGCGCTGTATCAGGGCCTGGTCGCTACCAGCACCAACGGCTGGCCGAGCGTGAACAACGACATGATGGGGATTCTCGGCAAGGTCGGCGGCAAGCTGATGCCACCGGGCTTCTACTACAAAACCTTCATGTACCCGCAATCGTTCTGGATGACCTACGAGAAGTACATCCGCAAGGCTGCCGGCCTTGGCCGCTCGCCGACCGAGAACGATCCGGACACCTACGACTACATGAACCAGCACTGCGACGTGCTGATCGTCGGCGCTGGCCCTGCCGGTCTGGCGGCTGCCCTGGCGGCTGCGCGCAGCGGTGCCCGGGTGATCCTCGCCGATGAACAGGAAGAGTTCGGCGGCAGCCTGCTCGATTCCCGCGAAAGCCTCGACGGCAAGCCGGCCACCGAGTGGGTCGCCAGCGTCATCGCCGAGCTGAAGAACACCCCGGACGTGCTGCTGTTGCCGCGCGCCACGGTCAACGGCTACCACGACCACAACTTCCTGACCATTCACGAACGCTTGACCGATCACCTCGGCGACCGCGCTCCGATTGGCCAGGTGCGTCAGCGCATCCACCGGGTTCGCGCCAAGCGCGTGGTCCTGGCGACCGGCGCTCACGAGCGTCCACTGGTCTACGGCAACAACGACGTGCCGGGCAACATGCTGGCCGGCGCTGTCTCCACTTACGTACGCCGTTATGGTGTGGCGCCGGGCAAGAAGCTGGTGCTGTCGACCAACAATGACCACGCCTACCGCGTTGCCCTGGACTGGCTCGATGCCAGCCTGCAAGTGGTGGCCATCGCCGACGCCCGCAGCAACCCGCGTGGTGCGCTGGTGGAAGAAGCGCGCGCCAAAGGTATCCGCATCCTCACCGGCAGCGCCGTGATCGAGGCCCGTGGCAGCAAGCGTGTGACCGCTGCCCGTGTGGCCGCCATCGATGTCAAAGCCCACACCGTGACCAGCCCAGGCGAATGGCTTGAGTGCGACGTGGTGGCCAGTTCCGGTGGTTACAGCCCGGTGGTTCACCTGGCTTCGCACCTGGGTGGCAAGCCGATCTGGCGCGAAGACATCCTCGGTTTCGTACCGGGTGAAGCACCGCAGAAACGCGTGTGTGTCGGTGGCATCAACGGCGTCTACGGCCTTGGCGATTCTCTGGCCGACGGTTTTGAAGGTGGCGCCCGCGCCGCTGCTGAAGCCGGGTTCCAGACAGCCGAAGGCGTACTGCCGAAAGCCCTGAGCCGTCTCGAAGAGCCGACGCTGGCGCTGTTCCAGGTGCCTCATGAAAAGAACACCGCACGGGCACCGAAGCAATTCGTCGACCTGCAAAACGATGTCACCGCCGCCGCCATCGAACTGGCGACCCGCGAAGGCTTCGAGTCGGTCGAGCACGTCAAGCGCTACACCGCACTGGGCTTCGGCACCGATCAGGGCAAGCTCGGTAACGTCAACGGCCTGGCCATCGCTGCCCGCTCGCTGAATGTGACCATCCCGCAGATGGGCACCACCATGTTCCGTCCGAACTACACGCCAGTGACCTTTGGCGCTGTGGCCGGTCGTCACTGTGGGCACATCTTCGAGCCGGTACGCTACACCGCATTGCATCAGTGGCACCTGAAAAACGGCGCCGAGTTCGAAGATGTTGGCCAGTGGAAACGTCCGTGGTACTTCCCTAAATCCGGTGAAGACATGCACGCCGCGGTCAAGCGCGAATGCAAAGCCGTGCGCGACAGCGTCGGCCTGCTGGACGCTTCGACCCTGGGCAAGATCGACATCCAGGGCCCGGACGCACGCGAGTTCCTCAACCGCGTCTACACCAACGCCTGGACCAAGCTCGACGTGGGCAAGGCGCGTTACGGCCTGATGTGCAAAGAAGACGGCATGGTGTTCGACGACGGCGTGACGGCATGCCTTGCCGACAACCATTTCGTCATGACCACCACCACCGGCGGCGCGGCACGCGTGCTTCAGTGGCTGGAGCTGTACCACCAGACCGAATGGCCGGACATGAAGGTGTACTTCACCTCCGTGACCGACCACTGGGCGACCATGACCCTGTCCGGGCCGAACAGCCGCAAGCTGCTCAGCGAAGTCACCGACATCGACCTGGCCAACGAAGCCTTCCCGTTCATGACCTGGAAAGAAGGCCTGGTCGGCGGTGTGCCGGCGCGGGTGTTCCGGATCTCGTTTACCGGTGAGCTGTCGTACGAAGTCAACGTGCAGGCCGATTACGCCATGGGCGTGCTCGAGAAAATCGTCGACGCCGGCAAGAAGTACAACCTGACGCCGTACGGCACCGAAACCATGCACGTGCTGCGGGCCGAGAAGGGCTTCATCATCGTCGGTCAGGACACTGACAGCTCGATGACCCCGGACGACCTGAACATGGGCTGGTGTGTCGGTCGCACCAAGCCGTTCTCGTGGATCGGCTGGCGTGGCATGAACCGCGAAGACTGTGTGCGTGATCAGCGCAAACAGCTGGTTGGCCTCAAGCCGATCGATCCGACCAAATGGCTGCCGGAAGGTGCGCAACTGGTGTTCAACACCAAGCAAGCCATCCCGATGACCATGGTGGGTCACGTGACGTCCAGTTACCTGCATAACTCCCTGGGCTATTCGTTTGCCATGGGCGTGGTCAAGGGCGGCCTGAACCGTATGGGCGAGCGTGTCTTTGCGCCACTGGCGGACGGCAGCGTGATCGAGGCGGAAATCGTTTCTTCGGTGTTCTTCGATCCGAAAGGCGAACGGCAGAACGTGTGATTGCTTGTAGGAGCCGGCTTGCTGGCGATGAACGATAACGCGGTGCACCTGATTCACCGCGTCGTCTGGATCGCCAGCGAGCCGGCTCCTGCAGATGACAACCACACTCTCAACAGAATTCAGGACAGGTGCTTTATGACCGCAGCCAATGTTTACCAACAACGCCCAACCTCCGGGGCCAAGGCCGAGTCGTCGCTGCATCACGCCGACCTCGCCAGCCTGGTGGGCAAGGGCCGCAAGAACGCCGGCGTGACCGTGCGTGAGAAAAAACTCCTCGGCCACCTGACCATCCGCGGCGATGGCCACGACGCCGCGTTCGCCGCGGGCGTGCACAAGGCCCTGGGCATCGAGCTGCCGGGCGCGCTGAGCGTCATCGTCAAAGGCGAAACCAGTTTGCAATGGATGGGGCCGGATGAGTGGCTGCTGATCGTGCCGACCGGTGAAGAGCTTGCCGCCGAGCAAAAGCTGCGCAAGGCGCTGGGCGATCTGCACATTGCAATCGTCAACGTCAGCGGCGGCCAGCAACTCCTCGAATTGAGCGGCCCGAACGTGCGCCAGGTACTGATGAAGTCCACCAGCTACGACGTGCACCCGAACAACTTCCCGGTGGGCAAAGCCGTCGGCACGGTGTTCGCCAAGTCGCAGCTGATGATCCGTCACACCGCCGAAGACACCTGGGAACTGCTGATTCGTCGCAGTTTCTCGGATTACTGGTGGTTGTGGTTGCAGGATGCTTCTGCGGAATTCGGCCTCAGCGTTCAGGCTTGAGATTGTTTTCGCTGGCAAGCCAGCTCCTACAATTGACCGCGATCCCTGTAGGAACTGGCTTGCCAGCGATCAACCGCGAAGCGGTTGCCAATAAACGAACAGGAGTCACCGCACCATGAGCCGCGCCCCAGACACATGGATTCTGACCGCCGACTGCCCAAGCCTGCTCGGCACGGTGGATGTGGTGACCCGCTTTCTGTTCGAGCAGGGCTGCTACGTCACTGAACACCACTCCTTCGATGACCGCCTTTCGGGGCGTTTCTTCATTCGTGTGGAGTTCCGCCAGCCGGATGGCTTCGACGAGCAGTCGTTCCGTGCGGGGCTGGCCGAGCGTGGTGACACCTTTGGCATGAACTTCGAACTGATCGCGCCGAACTATCGGCCGAAAGTGGTGATCATGGTTTCCAAGGCCGATCACTGCCTCAACGATTTGCTCTACCGCCAGCGCATCGGTCAGTTGTCGATGGACGTGGCCGCGGTAATTTCCAACCATCCGGACCTCAAGCCACTGGCCGACTGGCACCAGATTCCGTACTACCACTTCCCGCTGGACCCGAACGACAAGCCGGCGCAAGAACGTCAGGTATGGCAGGTCATTGAAGAGTCCGGTGCGGAACTGGTGATCCTTGCGCGTTACATGCAAGTGCTGTCGCCGGAGTTGTGCCGCAAGCTCGATGGCAAGGCGATCAACATCCACCACTCCCTGTTGCCCGGTTTCAAGGGTGCCAAGCCCTATCACCAGGCCTACAACAAGGGCGTGAAACTGGTGGGCGCCACGGCGCACTACATCAACAACGATCTGGATGAAGGTCCGATCATCGCCCAGGGTGTCGAGGCGGTGGACCACAGCCATTACCCGGAAGACCTGATCGCCAAGGGGCGGGACATTGAAGGGCTGACCCTGGCGAGGGCCGTGGGTTATCACATTGAGAGAAGAGTGTTTTTGAACGCCAATCGTACGGTCGTTCTTTAGATCGCCATCGCTGGCAAGCCAGCTCCTGCAGGAGCTGGCTTGCCAGCGAAGAGGCCATAACCGGCAACACAAGAAACAGCATCTGTACCCGAGCACTTAACGCGCTGCCTGCCTGGGCAACGCGGTTCCATAAAAACAACATCGAGGTGAAAGCATGTCTGGCAATCGTGGTGTGGTATATCTCGGCGCGGGCAAGGTCGAAGTACAGAAAATCGACTATCCGAAAATGCAGGACCCGCGCGGCAGGAAGATTGAACACGCGGTCATCCTGCGTGTGGTTTCCACCAACATCTGTGGTTCCGACCAGCACATGGTGCGCGGTCGTACCACCGCACAAACCGGTCTGGTGTTGGGTCACGAGATCACCGGTGAAGTGATCGAGAAGGGCCGCGACGTCGAAAACCTGCAAATCGGCGATCTGGTGTCCGTACCGTTCAACGTGGCTTGCGGGCGCTGCCGTTCCTGCAAGGAAATGCACACCGGCGTGTGCCTGAGCGTTAACCCGGCGCGTCCGGGCGGTGCTTATGGTTATGTCGACATGGGCGACTGGACCGGTGGTCAGGCTGAATACGCGATGGTGCCTTACGCGGACTTCAACCTGCTGAAACTGCCGGATCGCGATCGCGCCATGGCAAAAATCCGCGACCTGACCTGCCTCTCCGACATCCTGCCGACCGGCTACCACGGTGCCGTGACTGCCGGCGTTGGCCCGGGCAGCAGCGTGTACATCGCCGGTGCCGGTCCGGTCGGTTTGGCCGCTGCGGCTTCCGCTCGCCTGCTGGGTGCGGCAGTGGTCATCGTCGGTGACGTCAACACCGTGCGCCTGGCCCACGCCAAGGCCCAGGGCTTCGAAATCGCCGACCTGTCCCTCGACACCCCGTTGCACGAGCAAATCGCCGCGCTGCTGGGCGAGCCCGAAGTGGATTGCGCCATCGACGCCGTCGGCTTCGAAGCCCGTGGTCATGGCCACGACGGCGTGAAGCACGAAGCCCCGGCCACCGTGCTCAACTCGCTGATGGGCGTGGTGCGGGTTGCCGGCAAGATCGGTATCCCTGGCCTCTATGTGACCGAAGATCCAGGTGCCGTGGACGCCGCCGCGAAAATGGGCAGCCTGAGCATCCGTTTCGGCCTGGGCTGGGCCAAGTCCCACAGCTTCCACACCGGCCAGACCCCGGTGATGAAGTACAACCGCCAGCTGATGCAGGCGATCATGTGGGACCGCATCAACATCGCTGAAGTGGTGGGCGTACAGGTGATCAGCCTGGATCAGGCGCCGGAAGGTTACGGCGAGTTTGATGCGGGCGTGCCGAAGAAGTTTGTGATTGACCCGCATAAGATGTTTAGTGCGGCGTAAGCGTTTGACAAAAAACGGCGATCTGAGGTCGCCGTTTTTTATCATTTATATTTATTGATCAAAACGCTCCCATAGTTAATGGGCTCAGCGTTGACCTGAAAACTTTGTTAAGGGCGGTTTCTTATGGATGCTTGAGCTGTTGCTGGTGTATACGGTGGCGGCAAGGATTCGTACTCTGGGAGTCCCGAGATACGATTGTTGAGGTTAGTTATATTTTTTTGATGCGATGTTATTTTGTTTTGATATTTTATTCCTAGTGTGCGCAGATCATTTAGTTCTGCTGTATGCATTTTTATTGTGTCGGGGATGGCTGTTCCTATTTCGTATCCATTGGATTCAAGTGTTGTTACTGTTTCATTGAGTTCTCTTATTTTCTGTTCTTTATTTGTAAAGTGCTTGTCTATCTCTTTCATTTTATTCTCTGCTTTGTTCAGGCGTTGTTTTTCTGATGCTAGTTCGAATTTCTCCTTGGAAAACGAGGGGGACCGAGTGAGCCCGGAAGATTCTGTCAGGTTTGGGGTTGATCGGCTCATGGGGATGGGAGTGTTGAGGCTCACCGTTTGTGCTGGCTTTTTTATAATTCTCAACGATCTTAAGAGTGGTTTTATGAACGTTGGAGTATGACCCTTTGGATCCGCTCGATTCACCGGGTCCCCTACACAATACGCATAGGCATTCAATCCACCCCTCCCAAACGGACTCCAACTGTCCGGACTGTTAAACCGCATCAACACCGGGTTAAACGCCCGATATCCATTCCCCAGCAAATACCACCCCGTCACCGGATCCGGTCGTTCGCCGTTGAACCCGAGCAGGCTGAGCAAGCCGTTTTCCGCAGGGCGGTGGCCGTAGGCTGTGTAGGCGAGTGGATGAGGCCGGGTCGTGTCGAGCACATTCAACACAGAGCGCTGTTGGTCAGTGGTGAGCAAGCGGGTTTCCACGTTGCCGTTCTGGCGTTGTTGCTGCGCCAGCAACTGATCTTCGTGCTGCATGATCGATCGCTGCTCCGTGCCCTGTACCTCGGTGGCCAGGCGATCTTTCAGGTAGAAGCGCCGGGTACTGGATTGCGCCGAGGGGGTGCAATCGACCAAGCGGTCCAGCGGATCATAGTGGTAGCGGCAGAGTACGGTTTCGCGGTTGGGTTGCATGGGCAGGACTCCCTGAAAAATCCTTGAGTTCAGGGATTCACTGTCGCGCAATCAACCAAGCCTGCCTACTAGCAGAACTGTTAGTGTCACAACGCCGCCAATGCGCCTTGATACAACACCGGTCCCGTCGGTTGTCCGGTCGGTGAGCCACCCTTGGGTTCAAGACTGACCGCCAGTGCAATCGGCTTGCCGATCAGCGCTTTCTGCGTATCGCTCAATTCAACTTTGCCTTTTCCGCCAGCCGGAATGACGCCGAGGGAGATCGGTTTACCGTCCGCTGGAATCGCCCACAACTCCAGACTTTGCCCGGGTTCGACAGCCGCCAGCGTCAGCGGCTCGACTTGCAGGTAATTCTCGTGGGCCTGCACATGCAACGCTGGTTTCGCGTCGGCACTGACCAGCGTGGCACTGTAACGGGCATCGTCGGAGATGTAGTGAACTCCGATAATCACTGCAATCAGCAGTGAGCAAACCGCCGCCGTCACTCGCAGCCAGTTCCAGAACGGACGCTTCTCCGGCACGTGCAGTACTTGTGGTTCGATCCGTTCGGTAATGCCTTGCCAGACGCGATCCGGCACCGGCTGCTCCGGCAGGGCTTCGGTCAGGCTGACCAGGCTTTCCTGCCACTGCGCCAGTTCTGCGCGCAAGGTCGCATCTTCCAGCAACAGCTGTTCGAAACGCCGACGCGCGGTGGCGGGCATCAGGCCAATAGCATAGTCGGCGGCGAGGGCGCGGCGCAGGGTCGGGGTTTTATAGTTCATGATTCAAGGCACCTGCGCAGGCGCTCCATGCCGCGGCGGATCCAGGACTTCACCGAGCCCAGCGGCGCGGCCAGGTGTTCGGCCAACTCGGAGCACGACAGCCCCTGGAAATAAGCGACGGTAATCGACTGGCGCTGCATGCCTTCGAGGCTGTCCAGGCAGCGGCTCAAGGCACTGGCCTCACGGGCACTGTCCAGTTGCTCGTGGGCCGATGGACTTTCATCCACAAGCATCTGTTCTTCGAGATCACTCAAGGGCCGATCACGGTGTTTGCGCAACTGGTCGATGGCTTGATTTCGGGTGATGTTGATCATCCAGGTCAACGGCGCTGACAGATGTGCTTCGTAGCGCGAGGCGTTGTTCCAGATACGCACGAAGCTCTCTTGCAGCACCTCTTCGGCCAGGTCCGGACGGCTCATGAAGCGCAGTGCTACCCCGTGCAGACGCGGTCCGACACTGCGGTACAGCGTCTCGAACGCGCGGCGGTCACCCAATGAACACTGGGCCAGCAGTTGCCTGAGCTGATCGGTGTCGGTGATGGGAATAGCGGTTCTCCCGGAAAGCAGAGCAGGGGGCCGGTTGCAGGCAGAGGTTAGTTCACGGCGCGCAGTTGTTCCATTCACAGGCGGACACCTCGGCAAACCCGCCGACCCCGATGCACGGGGCCGGCGACACGGTTCAGCTTTTCGGCATCAACACTTTGTCGATGACCTGAATCACCCCATTGGACTGGTACACGTCATAGGTGGTGATATCGGCGACGTCACCTTTTTCATCCTTGATGGTGATGTTGTGCGGGCCGTTCATCATCGCCCATAGCTTGCCGCCGGCGACGGTGGTGAGCTCGGTCTTGCCACCCCCAGTCTTGATCTTCTCGGCCAGGGTTGCCATGTCGAGTTTTCCGGCGACCACGTGGTAGGTGAGGATTTTGCTCAAGGTGGCTTTGTTTTCCGGCTTCAGCAGGGTATCGACGGTGCCAGCAGGCAGGGCGGTGAAGGCTGAATTGACCGGGGCGAATACGGTGAACGGGCCTTTGCCCTTGAGGGTATCGACCAGGCCAGCGGCTTTCACGGCGGCTACCAGAGTGGTGTGATCGGCGGAGTTCACCGCGTTATCGACGATGTCCTTGCTCGGCAGCATGGCCTGGCCGCCGACGGTCACGCTGTCATGGCTCATGGTTGCCGCTTGCACGGTATTCAGGGCGAAAGCACCGCCAAGGGCCAGGGTCAGCAGGCTGGCAATCAACGGTGTTTTGATCGTAGTGCGTTTCATGGTGATGATCCTTTGGTGGGGAATCGGCCAGGAATGTCTGTCCGTGCTTGATATACGGGCGTGGGGCAGGACTGGATGCAGCACCGGGAAAATATTCTGATGAACCTGATCCCCGTAGGAGCGAGCTTGCTCGCGATGGACGCAAGGGCACCGCATTTCGCCAGACAGCCCGCGTCATCGTTGACGTCCATCGCGAGCGAGCTCGCTCCTACAGGGGATGGGTGGCTGGGAACAATGTCCGGGGAATCCAGTCCAACGCACAGTTTTTCGCCGTCCATTGCGGGCGGCGTTCATAGAGGATGTCTGAATGAAGATTTCACGCGGTTTTGTCCTGGCATCGCTCTTGACCCTGGTGGTCAGCCCGGCCTTTGCCCAGTTCAACCTGAGCGATGCGGCCAATGCCATTTCTGGCATGAAGGGCGGCAATGCCGCGACCGATACCGCGCCGACCCCGGAAGCGGCGGACCTGCTGGGCGCGCTCACTGAGTTGAACATCACCCCACAGCAAGCCATCGGCGGTGCCGGGGCGATGCTGGGGCTGGCGAAGAACCAGTTGAGTTCGACCGACTACTCGGAACTGGCCAAAAGCGTGCCGGGTATCGACATGCTGTCCGGCGGTGGCGAGCTGGGTATGCTCGCCGGATTGCTCGGCTCCACCGGCAAGGCCGCAGGCCTGAATAACGCCCTGGGTAACGTCAAGAACACCAATGACCTGAACAATGCGTTCAGCGCCCTGGGCATGGACAACGGCATGATCGGGTTGTTTACCCCGGTGCTCCTGCAATACCTCGGTCAGCAGGGCGTCGGCGGTTCGCTGCTGAGCAGTCTGGGCAGCATCTGGGGCACGGGCACGGGCACGGGCACGGGCATCGGCGACGGCAGCTGATTCAGCGGCGCTCGGTGCGCAAGGTGTCGATGCGCCGGTCCTTCTCGATCCAGAGCTGGTTGACCCAGTTCTGGGTTTTTTCGCGAAACAGCGGATCGTTTTCGTAATCGCCCTGCCACAGCGCCGGGTCGAGTTCGCGGGTCTGGATATCGATGATGACCCTTGGCACATTGCCGCTGATCAGGTCCCAGAACCCCGGAATATTCGGCTGCGGGTAAACCACCGTCACATCGAGGATCGCGTCCAGTTGCTCACCCATCGCCGCCAGCACAAAGGCCACTCCACCGGCCTTGGGCTTGAGCAAGTGATTGAACGGTGACTGTTGCTGGGCACGTTTGGCCGCCGTGAAGCGAGTGCCTTCGAGGTAGTTGACCACCGTCACCGGTTGGCGCTTGAACAGTTCGCAGGCCTGTTTGGTGATCTCCAGATCCTTGCCCGCCAGTTCCGGGTGTTTGGCCAGGAACGCCTTGCTGTAGCGCTTCATGAACGGATAATCCAGCGCCCACCACGCCAGGCCCAGGAAGGGCACCCAGATCAGTTCTTTCTTGAGGAAGAATTTGAAGAACGGCGTACGCCGGTTCAGCGTCTGGATCAGCGCCGGGATGTCGACCCAGGATTGATGGTTGCTGATCACCAGGTACGAGGTGTCACGGCGCAGATCGTCACCGCCGCGGATATCCCATTGGGTGGGGATGCACAGGCGGAAGATCAGCTTGTCGATTTCGGACCAGGTCTCGGCAATCCACATCACCGACCATGAGGCGTAATCGCGAAAGCGGCCGCGCAGGACTAGTTTGAGCAGGGCAAACACCAGCAAGGGTCCGATCAGGACCAGGGTGTTGAGCAACAACAGCAATGTGACGAAACAGCCGGTGAGCAGGCGGCGCATAAAAAACTCTTGGCAGCATTTGGGCGCGCAATGATAAGCAGCTTCGGGCGACAGGCCAAATCGGCGGTGACGAATGTTTCACCTTTGGGCCGGTAACCTTGTGGGAACGATCAAGCGAACGACGGTCTAAATTCCCGCTGTTCACTCTCATGGAAGCCCATCACGTGAAATCCCTCCTTGCAGTGCTCTCCCTCATCGCCCTGCCGGTCTTGGCCGCCGAACCCACCCTCTATGGGCGTTACGAATACATCGCCCTGCCGGAAATCGGCGGGCAGGTCCTCAAGGCGAAAATGGACACCGGCGCCCTGACCGCGTCGCTGTCGGCCAAGGACATTGAAACCTTCAAGCGTGACGGCGAGGACTGGGTGCGTTTCCGCCTCGCTACCAAGGATGCGAGCAATAAGGTCTACGAGCACAAGATCGCGCGGATCAGCAAGATCAAGACCCGCTCCGAAGAGGAAGAGGATGACGAAGCGGCAGCACCCACCAAGCGGCCGGTGGTTGATCTGGAATTGTGCCTGGGCAACGTCAAGCGCACGGTCGAGGTCAACCTGACCGACCGCAGCAGCTTCAACTATCCATTGTTGATCGGTGCCAAGGCCTTGCGTGAGTTTGGGGCGGCGGTGAATCCTGCTCGGCGGTTTACGGCGGATAAGCCGGATTGTTGAACACGGTCCGCACAAGTGTTTAATCAGGCAAACCGCGGACATGAGCAATGACCTCATTCAGCGCATTTTCGTTGTGAAAGGCTCTAGCAGAACCCTCTGCCACTGGTCGCCTCAGGTCAATGTTCAACGGATACGGAAAGATTGGTGGGCCTGGCTCAGAAACGGTGGGTGGTGGTTTTCGGGTGGGTTTCAGTTCGGGATTTCTTTCCCAGGCTTTACGTAGGCCTTCGATGCCAGGCTTGTTTTTTGGAACATTTGGAGCAACCAGTTCTTCACCGTTGGGCTTTTGATACACCACCGTGCGTTTGCCTTTGCCACTCTTGAAAATATCCACTATTTTCTTGTCGCTCGGCTCCAGTGAGGGCTTGAGTGTCGCTGCCTTACTACTTGGCAGCGATACAGCTTCGGTAGAAGGCGCCCGTGCTATAGGTGGAGACGATGGACTTCTCAGCGTTTTCAAAAATTTGAACATATGCCCTGTCGGATCAGTTCTATTCACCGGATCCCCCGCACAATACATATAAGCATTCAGCCCGCCCTTCCCAAACGGGCTCCAACTGTCAGGACTGATAAACCGCATCAATACCGGATTGTACATTCGATAACCTTTACCTAACGCATAAGTGTGCGTCAGTAATTCCTGTAATTCGCCGTTGTATCGAAGTTGACTCTGCAATTGATCTCTTGGTGGGGTATCACCGTAGGGCGTGTACGCAATGGCGTGGTTTCTGGTCGGGTCAAGCGCATTCAATGCCGAATTTTGCTGATCCGTTGCTAACAGGATTGTTTTGCGAGATTGCGTAGGCATTGGCTGATCTCCGAAACCAAACCCAAAAGAAGGTGGTTTCAGTGTCGGAGTATTTTCAGCCTTTGCCCACTATCAGAACTGCTAGTGTTTTGCTCTCGCCCTAATTAAACCTTCGGCATCGTCGCCAACATCGAAGCCCGCTGGCTCACCTCGAAATACCACGCCGCGAGTTGCGGATTTGCCGTGCGCCAATCCAGATCCGGATGGCGCAGGTCCAGGTAACCCAGTGCACACGCCACACTGATCGCGGCCACGTCGAAATGGCAGGTCAGTTCGGCGATCGCGTCTTTTTCCAGCAGCGCCAAGGTACGGCGGATCTTGTCGCGCTGGCCGTCGAGCCATTCGTCCCAGTGTTTCTCCGGGGCGCGCAGGGCAACTTCGTAGCGCACCAGCACGGCCGCGTCCATGATCCCGTCGGCCAGGGACGCGAGGGTCAGGCGCCGCCAGCGGGCCGAACCTTCGCGGGGAATCAGCGGATTGCCAACGTGCTGCTGATCGAGGTAGTCGAGGATGACCCGGCTGTCATGGATGACATTGCCATCGGCCAGGCGCAGCGCGGGGATTTTACTCAGGGGGTTGTCGTCGATCAGGGTCAGGTCCGGGTTGACCGGGGTGAGTACGCTGTTTTGCAACGCCACGCGGTCCTGTTGACCGGTTTCGTGCAGCAGCACCATGACTTTGCGAACGAAGGGAGAGAGCGGGTTGTGGTACAGGGTCATGCTCGGGGCGGACATGGCAGCGTCTCGATCGGTGGCAGTGTCGGGCAGCATAGCGTGTTGTAGCGGGAGCTCAATATCCCCAAAAACGCAGACCTCATGTAGGAGCGAGCTTGCTCGCGATGCACCCGAGAACACCTCGGGGTGTCAGTCTTCCAACATCATCGTTGACGACCATCGCGAGCAAGCTCGCTCCTACAGGGTGGCAGGAGGCCCCGCAGGGCAACAGCGGCGGGGATGCCCAGCCCCAACCAGCTCAGCGAATCCCACACACCATCCCCGAGCAACGCGGCAAACAACCCTGCCGCGCTGAACAGGGCGATGACGATTGGGGTGCTGAACACTTTCCAGAAGTTCGACTGCTGGGGCTTCATGCCACGCTCTCCGCTTTTTCCAGCACAGGCATGGCAGCCTTGCGCCGTACCACCCACAGGTACACCCCGCTGCCGAGCACGATGATGGTCAGCACATCCAGGGTCGCCCAGAGGATTTTCATCGGCATGCCGCCGTAGTCACCGAAGTGCAGTGGCTGCGACATGCCCATGGCGTCCATGTACCACGGTCGTTCGGCCACGGCGGTGACTTGCAGGGTGCTGGCGTCGATCAGCACGGGTGTCAGCAAGTGAGAAGTCAGGTGCGTGCTGCCTTTCATGAACACCGCGTAATGGTGTTCGCTGGAAAACCGCGTGCCGGGGAAGGCGATGAAGTCCGGCTGCATGCCCGGCGCGACCTCCTTGGCGATGTCGAGCAGACGGGTAGCCGGTGCCAATTGCGTCAGCGGCGGCGCATCGCGGTACGGCGCGACCATCGCGCTCAGGCTGTCGTTGCGCCAGGCGGCAATGATCAGGTCGGCGCAGGCACTGATCACGCCAGTCACGCCGACCACCAGGGCCCAGGTCAAGGTCACGACACCGATCAGGTTATGCAGGTCGAGCCAGCGCAGGCGCGTGGATTTGTCCTGGCGCACGGTGGCGAACTTCAAGCGGCGCATGAACGGCAAGTACAGCACCGTGCCGGAAACGATCGCCACCACGAATAGAACCCCCATGAACGCCAGCAACAACTTGCCCGGCAAGCCGGCGAACATGTCTACGTGCAGACGCAGCATGGTCAGCATGAAGCCGCCGTTGGCCGATGGCGTTTCCAGCGCTTCGCCGGTACGGGCATCAAGCATGAAGGTGTGGGACGAGTTCGGTTCGGTGCCAGCGGTAGCGGCCATGATCGTCAGCACCGCGTTGGGCTCATCGTCCTCGAAGCCGAAATACTGCATGACTTCACCGGGGCGATGTCGCTCGGCCGCCTCTGCCAATTGCTGCAAATTCAGGCGTGGGGTGTCCGCCGGCATTGCCTTCACGTCGGGTGCATTGCCCAGCAAGTGGTCGATCTCGTGGTGAAAAATCAACGGCAGGCCGGTCAGCGCCAACAGCAACAGGAACACCGTACAAACCAGGCTGGTCCAGGTGTGGACAGCAGACCAGCGGCGAATGGTTTTACTTTTCATGTCATGGCCTTCAGATAAACCAAAGCCGTCCATGAAGGACGGCCTGGTCATTGGGCGTGTCAGCTCAAGGCGTTACCACTTGTAGTCGACGCTGGCCATTACGTTGCGACGATCGCCGTAATAGCAATAGAAACCATCACAGGTCGAAATGTATTCCTTGTCGAATACGTTATTGGCATTGACCGCAACGCTGACGCCCTTGAGCGAGCTGTTCAGGCGCCCCAGGTCGTAGTGGACGGCAGCATCGTAGACGGTATAGGAGTCGGAGTGGCCGTCTGATTTATCGCGTACGAACTCCATGCTGCCGATAGCGATGTTGTCGGTTTCTCCGACGTAGCGCACGCCGAAACCAAGTCCGAAACCATCGAGAACTCCGGTATGCCAGGTGTAGTCAGCCCAGGCTGAAGCCTGATTTTCCGGAGTCAATGGCAGAGGACGGTTTTGGTCCAGTGGACTGGTGACTTTGGTCATCTTGGTGTTGGCGTAGGTATACGCGGCAGTCAATTTCAAGTTCTCGTTGACGTTGCCAATTGCTTCCAGCTCGAAGCCACGCACTTTGGCTTCACCCAGTGGACGCGATACGCCGAGAGTGTCATTGAGCACGATGTCTTTGCGGGTCAGGTCATAGGCAGCTGCTGTAAACAGCATATCGCTGCCTGGAGGCTGGTACTTGATACCCACTTCGTATTGCTTGCCAGTGCCAGGGCGGAACGCCTCACCATTGGCGCCACCGGGTTCGGCTTGAAATGACTCGGCGTAGGAGATGTAAGGTGTGAAACCGGAGTCGAAGACATAGCTTAGGGCCGCGTTGCCGGTGAAGGCCGTGTCGTCGCGGGTGTCCTTGGCATTGTTCATGTTGTAGAAAGTCGTATCGGTGTGCAGCCAGTCCTGGCGGCCGCCCAAAGTCAGGCGCCAGTTGTCGAGGGCTATCTGGTCCTGAATGTACAGGCCTGTGTCATGGGTTTTCTGGTTGTAATCATTGAACGCGGTATAGCTGACGTTACTGAAGTCCTGGCCGTAAATCGGAGTGTTGATATTGCTGGGCGGCGCGCTACCGAACAGCCATTTGTAATTGGTGTTCACACGTTGGTGGTCAAGGCCCAGCAGCAGCGTGTGCCTGATTGAGCCGGTGTCGAAGTCTGCCTGGAAATTGTTATCCACGGCGAACTGGCTGATGTCTTCGTTGACGATGTTGGCACCTCGGGCCACCGTGCCATCGTCACTGACCGAACCGTTAAAACCGCCAGCGGTTATGCCTTGGAAGGACAGGTCGCTCTTGGTGTAGCGCAGGTTTTGACGGAACTGCCAAACGTCGTTCATCTGGTGTTCAAATGCATAACCCAGCGCGTAATAGGTTTTGTCGTAGAACTCCCAGTCCGGATCACCGAGGTTCTCGTGGAATTTCACCTCGCCAGCAGGCGTTGAAAGTTTGGTGCCTTGTACTGGAAGGAACTGGCTGGTGTTGCTGGTATCGTCACGATTGAACTGGCTGAGCAAGGTCAATTTCGTGTCCGGGTCAATATTCCAGGTCAGGCTGGGCGCGATGTTGTAACGCTTGTCTTCGTTGTGATCGATGGTGGTGTTGCTATCACGCACCACACCGCTGACGCGGTACAAAAATCGCCCTTCATCGTCAATTGGACCGGTGCTATCGAAACTGATCTGCTTGCGCTGATAGCTGCCAATCTGCAATTGCACTTCGTTGCTTGCAAACTCCTCAGGGCGGCGGCTGACCATGTCGATCAATCCACCGGGAGGTGTCTGGCCGTAAACTGAAGACGCAGGGCCTCGCAGCAAGGCTACGCGCTCCAGATCCCAGGTTTCAATCTTCGGCATGGCGTAAGTGCCCTTTGGCAGCGGCAAACCATCGAGGAATTGGGTGGGTTCAAATCCGCGCACTTTTAGCCATTCGGCACGGCTATCGCTGCCGTAGCTGCTGGCCACAACCCCGGGCATGTAACGCACAGCGTCATCCAGGTTCTGTACTGCACGGTCCTGCATCTGCTCACGAGTGGCAACAGAGATCGAACGCGGAACTTCGGCGAGCGTCGTATCGGTTTTGGTCCCGGCTGCTGTGCGATTGGCGAGGTAGCCTTGCACGGGGCCCCAAGCACTTTCTTCGTCACCGTTCTGTCCGGTAATGCTTGTGACCGGCAAATCAAGGGTGCCTTCCGGTACCGCCACCAGGCTGTAGGTGCCCGCACTGCTTTGCTCCAGTTGCAGGCCGGTACCACGCAGGGCTTCACGCAGGGCACCGGCTGCGTCGAACTGGCCTTTGACCGGCGCCGAGGTTTTGCCCGCCGCCAGGGATGGGGTCAACGTCAGGGCCAAACCGGCCTGGCTGGCGATCTGGTTCAGGGTGTTGGCCAACGGCGCGGCCGGCAGGTTGTAGGCGCGAACGCTGGAAGCCTGTTCAGCGGCGAACAGTGGGCTGCTGGCTAAAGGGGCGCAAAAGGCAATCGCGAGCGCCAGCAAACCGGGGCGCAACAAGGTGTCTAGCGGGCGGGGCATACAGCGGCTCCTGAATGGAAATATTTCTCAATTGCCTAGGTGCCGAACGAGAATTGAAAAGTGATAGGGCTGGATGAAAATAATTTAGATTCAGTATTTGTGCGCTAATCACGGCTTGGCAATGTGTGGCGAAGGAGCTTGTTGCTTTTGTAGGATCTGGCTTGCCAGCGATGCGCTCATAAGCACCGCGTTTATCCAGTGAGCGCGCGTTATCGTTCACGATCATCGCTGGCAAGCCAGCTCCTACAGTGAATGGCGTGGATGCTTGTTCAGGGTTTGTTGTCGGCCTTGGCCACGACCTTCACCCACCATGGCGTGTGCTGTTCGATCTGCACCGGCAGGGTCGGCAGCAGGGCATTGAGCGCCAGGTCGGTGTCGCGCAGCGGGAAACTGCCGGTGATGCGCAGGTCGGCCACCTCCGGCGCGACGCCGACGTAACCGGTTCGATAGCGGCCGATTTCATGCACCAGATCTTCCAGCCGCGTGTTGTCCACCACCAGCATGCCGCGGGTCCAGGCATCCGCGCCGAGGTTGACGGCCAGAACCGGGCCCAGGCCGGTGTTGCGGATCAATACCTGCTGGCCTTCGCGCAGGATCTGTTCGTCCGGAATGGATTGCGGATGAACCGCCACTGCCGACTGCAACACGCTCAGGCGCGTGCCTTCTTCTTCGCGCTTGACCAGAAACCGGGTACCCAGCGCACGCATACTGCCTTCGCGGGTTTCGACAATGAACGGCCGGGGATCGCCATGGCCGGTCTCCACCAGGATCTCGCCTTGCTGAAGCACGATGCGTCGCTGCTTCTCATCGAAGCGCACATCCAGGGCACTGTGGGTGTTGAGATTGATCAGCGTGCCATCAGCCAGGCGCAGGGTGCGCTGCTCGCCAATGGCGGTGCTCTGGTCGGCCAGCCAATAGTCGATCGGCAGATAACGCTCCCCGGCGAACAGTGCCAGGCCAATCACCGCAACGATACTGGCTACGCCGCTGCCGAGCTTGCGCACCCGTCGACGAATGCCTTCGCGCGATTGCAGCAGGGCCGTGCGAGCAGGGCCGCTGGCCACGCTGAAACGCTGGTCGAGCATGCCCAACTGGCGCCAGGCGCGGGCGTGTTCTTCGTGGGCCGCGTGCCACTTGGCGAACTCTTCTCGCTCCACCGGGTTGGCGGAATCCATGGACAATTGCCAGGCAATCGCCGCGTCCAGCACCTTGGCCGATACCGGTTTGGAATTGACCGGATTCACGTCGGCTCACCATACAGCGCGATGTAGCACTGGCGAATGCCCTGGGTCAGGTACTGGCGCACCCGCGGCACCGACACCCCGAGGCGCTCGGCGATTTCCGCGTGGCCGAGGCCGTCGAGACGGTTGTAGAGGAACGCCGCCCGGGCCTTGCTGGAAAGCTTGCCGAGCAAACGATCGATGTTTTTCAGGTCTTCGAGGATCATCTGCTGTTCTTCCGCCGACGGTTGTTCGGCTTCGGGAACCAGCATCAACTCGGTGAGGTAAGCCTGCTCCAGCGCGGCGCGGCGGAAATAATCGAACAGCAGGCCCTTGGCAATCGCCACCAGGAACGCCCGGGGCTCGCGTGGGGCCTTCAGTTCCTCGCGGCCCAGCAAGCGCACGAAAGTGTCCTGGCTCAGGTCTTCGGCTCGCTGCGGGCAGGCAACGTTGCGTCGAAGCCAGGCCAATAGCCAACCGCGATGGTCGCGATATAACGCACCGACGAGGTCACTTTGAGGGCTTGGGATTGACGACACGCCGCATTACCGATTGGGAAATATTAACTAACGAGAATAGTTCGCGATTGTGGCAGAGGCGGGGGAGGTAAGCAATTGGCGTTGGTCGGGTCGGAACTTAGCGACGACCCTTGTAGGAGCGAGCTTGCTCGCGATGAATTTGAAGGCGACGCATTTTTCCAGACAGCACGCGTCACCGTTCGCGTCCATCGCGAGCAAGCTCGCTCCTACAGACGGGGCCTAAAGGTCAGAAGGAAGGCGCCTGCTGCCGACGCTTCCACTGACTCAAACGCTGTTGCAAATTCAACGGGCTATGAATCTGCTGCTGCCGCGCGCGGCTGAACAGAATCAGCGCCAGTTCAGCAGTGGCCAGGGCGTCGGCGCTGGCGTGGTGGCGCTCGAAGACTTCAAGTTTGAACCAGTCGATCCAATCGTCCAGCCCCGCCTCGCGAATGTGCGCCTGGGGGCACAGCAGCGGTGCAATGTCCGCCACGTCCAGAAACGGATGCTGCAACTTCAAACCCAGATGATCTTTCAGCGCACGGCCGAGCATGTGCTGGTCGAACGGCGCGTGGAAGGCCAGCACCGGACTGTCACCGAGGTACTCCATCAGATCGAGCAGCGCTTCTGCCGGGTCGCTCCCCGCTGCAATTGCGCTGGGGCCAATACCGTGGATCAACACGCTGGGGCCTAGGTTTACTTGCGGATATTGCAGGGTGCGTTCGAATAGCTGGCGAAAGTCGATGGCCCCGTCTTCGATCACCACAGCGCCGATGGACAACACGCGGTCCTTGTTCAGGTTCAACCCGGTGGTTTCCAGATCGAGCACCACCCAGCGTTGCTCGCGCAGGCTGCACTGCGCCAAGTCGGCAGCAGTCGGCAAGCGTTCCAGCCGATGTTGCAGGTGGGCAGGCAGGGTGGGCGGCGGCGGGCGCAACCAGGAAAACAGGCTCATAACTGATACCGCAACGTCAGGCTGCTTTGCAGGCGTTGTGCCTGGCGCAGGGACTCACGCAGGATGCGCCGGTCCAGATGATTGAGGCTGTCGGGATCGACCCGGTTTGAGTAAGGAAAATTCTCCCGGGTCTGTAATTGATGTTGCTGCATGCGGGTTTGCTGGATGAAGTGATAGGCCTCTTCGTACGCTGCGCCGTCCAGGGGGTCGATGACTTCCCTGGCAACCAACTGGCGAAAACGCTCCAGCGTGTTGTTCGCTTCGATACCGTGAGCCAGGGCCAGCAGCCTGGCACCGTCGACAAACGGTGCCAGGCCCTGGATTTTCAGGTCCAGGCTGGCCTTCTCGCCATTTTTACGCGTCAGCACGAACTCGCGAAAACGCCCTACGGGTGGGCGATTGCGCAGCGCATTTTCGGCCATCATGCGCTGGAACAAACGGTTGTCGCCCACCTGATCGAGAATGCCCCGATGCAGCTGCTCGCAGCCTTGCTCGTTGCCCCAGACCACGCGTAAATCGAAATAGATGCTCGAACCCAGCAGGTTCTCCGGGGTAGCCTCGCGGATAAACGCCGCAAAGCGTCGCGCCCATTCGGCCCGGGACAGGCACAGCTCCGGGTTGCCGGCCATGATATTGCCCTTGCACAAGGTGAAACCGCACAGCGCCAGGCTCTGGTTGATCTGCTGGGCAATGGGCAACAACTTGCCGCGAATCTCGGCGGCATGGGCCGCATCCCTGGCTTCGAACAGAATGCCGTTGTCCTGATCGGTGTGCAGGGTCTGCTCGCGGCGGCCTTCACTGCCGAAACACAGCCAGCTGAATGGCACACCGGGGTCGCCTTTTTCGGCGAGGGTCAGTTCGATCACCCGGCACACGGTGTGGTCGTTGAGCAAAGTGATGATGTGGGTGATCTGCGTCGAAGACGCACCATGGGCCAGCATGCGCTCGACCAGTTGACCGATTTCGCCCCGCAGCGCCACCAGGTTTTCCACCTTCTGCGCATTGCGGATAGTGCGGGCCAGGTGCACCAGGTCGACCCGTTGCAGGGAAAACAGATCGCGCTCGGAAACCACGCCGCACAAGCGCTGGTCCTTGACCAGGCAGACATGGGCTATGTGACGCTCGGTCATGGCAATCGCCGCGTCGAATGCACTGTGATCCGGTGACAGGAAAAACGGCGCCCGGGTCATGTGTCTTTCGATGGCTTCGTTGAAATCACTGCTGCCGTCGGCCACGGCCTGACGCAGGTCGCGCAGGGTGAAAATCCCCAGTGGTGCCTTGAGTTCATCGACCACCACGATGCTGCCGACCTGTTGTTCGTGCATCAACGTCACGGCTTCGCGCAACGGAGTCTGCGGTGCGCATGTCACCGGGTGGCGCATGGCCAATTCGCCCAGCCGGGTATTGAGCGAATATTGGGTGCCAAGGGTTTCCACGGCTTTTTGCTGCACTTGCTGGTTGACCTGATCCAGCAGGCTACTGACGCAGCGCAGGGCGAAGTTGCGGAAGGTATCCGATAGCGAAAACAAGCGGATGAACGCCGGCTTGTTCAGTTGCAGGCAGAAGGTGTCCTCGCCGGCCAGGTGCTCGGTGCGGGTCGCCCGTTCACCCAGCAATGCCGCGAGGGGGAAACATTCGCCGGTAGTGATCTCGAAGACCGTTTCGGTGCCACCTTTTGCCGTATGCGGACGCTCGCCCACGACCCGGCCTTGCTTGACGATATAGAAATGCTCGACCGGGCCGTCGGCGGGTTTGATGATGCTCTCGCCGGGGGCGTAGAAACGCAGCTGACATTGCTCGACCAGATACGCCAGGTGAGCGTGTTCCATCTGGTTGAAGGGCGGGAAGCGCTGAAGGAATTGCAACGTGCCCTGGATGTTCTGCAACACCGCGGTTTTCCCTGCCTGTGTGAAGGCGTCCGCTTTACTCATAACCATTACCGCAGTCTTTTTTTTGGATTTGTTGTTGTCGGATGACTCACCCATGGTCGGCCCCAACGGTCAGGGTGCCCATTGGACGTAAGTCTAGGTAGGCAATCAGCGTGACGGAATGTCGGGAAAACCTTACGCACGTGAGATGGAAATCGCTCTATCCTGCTATTGGAAAAGTACCCGACGAAGTGCACATTGAAGGTCTGCTTAGCGATGTCTCACCACTGTGCTAGGGAATTGAACTGACCATGTAGAGAACGCCATGTCCGACCACGATATTTTGAGTGACGCCGAGCGGGAATTGCTCAATGCCGTCATGCTGGAACCTGACCTGCCGCTGCAACGGGTGCTGATCGTCGACGACGATAAAGACGCCCGGGAACTGCTGTCAGAGATCCTCGCGTTGGAAGGCATTCGCTGCAAAAAAGCGGCCAGTGCTGAAGCGGCGCTCAGTATTCTGGTGGCTGAGGCAGAGATCAAAAAGCCCTCGATCGGTTTAATGATCACCGACCTGCGAATGGGCCATGTAGACGGGCTGGATCTGATCCGCCAGATACGTGAGTCGGTTCGGGCTGCGTTGCCGATCATCATTGTCTCGGGTGACGCCGACGTGAAGGATGCGATTGCCGCGATGCATTTGAGCGTGGTGGACTTTCTGCTCAAGCCGATTGATGCCAGTCATCTGCTGACCTTGGTAAAGCGCGAATTGGGTATTACATAACTAAACTTCTGTGGTTTTTAATTACAATTTTTAGCTGCTTTTGTCAGTTTGGGTTGTAATTAATTTTGTCTAATTTATCTGCGAAAAAGTTACTCACAAATAGTTTGTTTTGTTTTTCGGTGGTTCAGTTATCGTTCGCTGCTTGAAAATCAATACGGTCATTTGTTTAATGTTGCTCTTGGTTTTCTGAAATCTGTCATAGCACTATCAAAGTTGCTAATTTTACTCTCCGGCTTTAGTGGTTTGAGTATGCTGATGGTTGTCGTGTATTCAATCTACGGATAATTCGCGCAGATAAATCACTGACAAAGATCAGGTTGTTGCTCTTCCCGGGTTGTGTGGGTGTGTATCGCAATGAGGACGATATGATAAAGAGAATGGGATTTCGCGATCTTGTACTTATCATCGGTGTGACAGTCATGTGGGGCAGCAATTTTACGGTAATTGATATCAGTCTTGACGGTATCGATCCGTTCATATTGACAGCGTTGCGCTTTACTTTCTGTGCATTGCCGCTGGTGTTCTTCATCCCGAAACCGAAGGGTGTCAGCACATTTGTAACTATCGTCTACGGTTTGTTGTTTGGTGTCGGAATGTGCTGGATGATGAACTATGGCATGTTTCTTGGCGTCAGTGCCGGCGTGACATCTTTGCTCTTGCAGTTCAGTGCTTTTTTCACGGTCATCTGGGGAGTATTACTGTTTGGCGAGAAAATGACGGGCATACAAGTCGCCGGCATTCTCATGGCGTTGCTGGGGCTGATGTTCATTATTCATGTAACAGACGGTTATGCCGAAAGCTTTGGGCTTGTTCTGGTACTGCTCGGCGCATTGTTCTGGAGTCTCTGCAATGTGCTGGTCAAGAAAAGCAAAGTAGTTGATATATTTTCTTTTGTTGTTTGGTCGAGTCTGTATGCGACGCCTCCTCTATATCTGATGACTTACTGGGTCAAGGGGGCAGCCCCTTTCCAGGCGTTGCTAACAGACATGACTGTTCCAGTGCTGGCATCTGTCCTGTTCCAGGCCTATGTGGCGACGGTATTCGGGTATTGGGTGTGGAACCGAATGATTGAGAAATATCCGGCGAGCCAGGTTGCACCGTTGTCAGTGATTGTTCCGATATCGGGTATCTTGACCTCGTGGTATGTACTCGACGAACCCATTGGTGGCGAAAAACTGTTTGCTCTCGTCATCACAGTCCTTGGAATTGCCTTGTTCATGAATGCATCGAGAATAGGCCGCCACATCGCTGCAAACGCGTTGCGTTACATGAGATAGTCCTGCATTTGCAGAAAGAAGAAACAACAATCCCCCGGTTTTTCAACCGGGGGATTGTTGTGGAGAGAGCTGGTTTACAACCCGTTCTTCGCCTTGAACTCGCGCCGACGACGGTGCAGGACCGGCTCGGTGTAGCCGTTCGGCTGTTTGGTGCCTTCGACCACCAGTTCGACCGCCGCCTGGAAGGCGATGTTGCTGTCGAAGTTCGGGGCTAGCGGACGGTACAGTGCGTCGCCGGCGTTCTGCCGGTCAACCACCGGCGCCATGCGCTTGAGGCTTTCCATGACCTGGTCTTCGGTGACGATGCCATGGCGCAGCCAGTTGGCGATGTGCTGGCTGGAAATACGCAGCGTTGCACGGTCTTCCATCAGGCCGACGTCGTTGATGTCCGGCACCTTCGAACAGCCGACGCCCTGGTCGATCCAGCGCACCACATAACCGAGAATGCCCTGGCTGTTGTTGTCCAGTTCGTTCTTGATCTGTTCGGCGGTCCACTGCGGGTTCACTGCCAGCGGGATGGTCAGGATGTCGTCCACCGAAGCATGCGCACGTTTGGCCAGTTCGGCCTGACGGGCGAACACGTCAACCTTGTGGTAATGCAGCGCGTGCAGCGCAGCAGCGGTTGGCGAGGGTACCCAGGCGGTGTTGGCACCGGCCAGTGGGTGAGCGATTTTCTGTTCGAGCATCGCCGCCATCAGGTCAGGCATGGCCCACATGCCCTTACCGATCTGCGCACGACCTTGCAGGCCAGTGCTCAAGCCGATATCGACGTTGGAGTTTTCGTAGGCGCCGATCCATTTTTCCGCCTTCATGTCCGCCTTGCGCACCATCGGGCCGGCTTCCATGGAGGTGTGGATTTCATCGCCCGTGCGGTCGAGGAAACCGGTGTTGATGAACACCACGCGCTCGCTCGCCGCCTTGATGCAGGCCTTGAGGTTGATCGTGGTACGACGCTCCTCGTCCATGATCCCGACTTTGAGGGTGTTGCGTGGCAGGCCCAGCACGTCTTCGATGCGACCGAACAGTTCGTTGGTGAATGCTGCTTCTTCAGGGCCGTGCATCTTCGGCTTCACGATATAGATCGAGCCGGTGCGGCTGTTCTTGCGCGAGCTGTTGCCGTTGAGGTTGTGAATCGCCGACAGGCAGGTCACCAGGCCGTCGAGAATGCCTTCCGGCACTTCATTGCCATCTTTGTCGAGGATTGCATCGATGGTCATCAGGTGACCGACGTTACGCACGAACAGCAACGAACGACCGTGCAGGCTCAGTTCACTGCCATCGACAGCGGTGTAGGTGCGGTCGGCGTTCATGGTACGGGTAAAGGTCTGACCGCCCTTGGCGACGTTTTCAGACAGATCACCCTTCATCAGGCCGAGCCAGTTGCGGTAGATCACCACCTTGTCATCAGCGTCGACGGCGGCAACCGAGTCTTCGCAGTCCATGATGGTGGTCAGCGCGGCTTCCATCAGGATGTCTTTGACGCCGGCTGCGTCGGTCTGGCCGACCGGGGTGCTGGCGTCGACCTGGATTTCGAAATGCAGGCCATTGTTTTTCAGCAGGATCGCGGTCGGTGCAGCGGCATCGCCCTGGAAGCCGATCAGTTGAGCATCGTTGCGCAGGCCGGTGTTGCTGCCGCCTTTAAGGGCGACCACCAGTTTGCCATCGACGATCTTGTAACCGGAGGAGTCGACATGGGAACCGGCCGCCAAAGGCGCCGATTCGTCGAGGAAGGCACGGGCGAAGGCAATGACCTTGTCACCGCGCACCTTGTTGTAGCCTTTGCCTTTTTCCGCGCCGTCAGCTTCGCTGATGGCGTCGGTGCCGTAGAGCGCGTCATACAGCGAACCCCAGCGGGCGTTCGAGGCGTTGAGCGCAAAGCGGGCGTTCATCACCGGCACCACGAGTTGCGGGCCGGCCATGCGGGCGATTTCGTCATCGACGTTTTGCGTCGTCGCCTGGAAATCGGCCGCTTCTGGCAGCAGATAACCGATGTCTTGCAGGAAGGCTTTATAGGCCACGGCGTCGTGCGGTTGGTTGGCACGGGATTGGTGCCAGCCATCGATACGAGCCTGGAAATCATCGCGTTTGGCGAGTAGGGCTTTGTTCTTCGGCGCCAGGTCATGGATGACCTTGTCGGCACCGGCCCAGAACTGATCGGCGGTGAGGCCGGTTCCGGGAATGGCTTCGTTGTTCACGAAGTCGAACAGGACTTTGGCGACCTGCAGGCCACCGACTTGAACGTGTTCAGTCATTGCTTGCCTCACTCTGCTCAGCTATTTCGCTTTTCAGCTCTTCAATTTAACAATGAAGCCTTTGGCCATTTAAACCACAAACCCCTCTACCAGTACATGCCCATGACAGGCGGCTGGGTTGGGACCAATCAACGGCTTGGGGCCTTGCTGACAGGGCTTTCAGGGTTGCGAACGTGCCTGCGGCAGACATCGATCCAACATTATGTAGTGCGCGCTGCGGCATACTACATGATGAATTGCGGTTGTGAAAATTAGACTAATTACGTCGTTCTGCGACCCCATGACGCATTGCGGTCACGTCGGGGATTGTGATGTTCTCAAAAAACCATTGGATTGTTCCAGTTAAATATCAAAAGTTGTACACGATTTGTTGGTTGGCATTAGCTCGGCGGTGTATCGGATCGCCGGCAAGCCGGCTCC